>JBAXTW010000220.1:0-5373 GCA_037129985.1 Pseudanabaena sp. ELA645
ATCAAGACCCTGCTGATCGTTTTATAGCCGCTACAGCTATTTTTTATGAGCTAACCTTAGCAACTGTCGATCAAAATATTGTAAGTTGCTCTTGGTTGCCAACAATGAGTTAGAACTGGCAAAGTGTGAAAATCCTAAAAAAATTTGATCGCGCCAAGCGCGAAGGGGCAGGGTAAAGCAGACAAGAGCAGAGGGCAAAAGTGCTAAAGAGCAAAGGGTAAATGAAGTCCTCACGAACGCGGGAGGAAGAGAACTCAAACAACAACACGAAAACCGATATCTTTGACGCTATAGTCTGCATTGAGATTGCTGCGATCTGCTGAACGACAATAGATCGCAAAGTAGTTCCACGAACCACCCCGCAGAGGATATAAAGTTTTATTGCTTTCCTTGCTTTTTACGCCTATCCATGCTCTGCCATCCGTTGGCGCTCCTTCATAATTGTCATGCCAATCATCCTCACACCATTCCCACACATTGCCGTGCATATCGTATAGCCCAAACTCGTTGGCTACTTTGAAATATCCCACTGGGGTTGTCTCTTCCCGATATTCGCCTTTCTCACCACGCCCATAGGTATAGTTACCGTCATAATTTGCAACCTTAGTCGAAATCGTCTCCCCAAAATGAAACGGCGGATATATCTTCTTGCCCCCCTCTCCCTCTGGAAGAAAGGCTGGGGGTGAAGGCATAGCGCGACAAGCATATTCCCATTGTGCCTCACTCGGCAATTTATATTCTCTACCTGTTAATTCACTCAATTTCTTACAAAATTCCTGTGCATCTTCCCAACTGACTTGCTCAACGGGACGCGATGGACTATCGGGCTTATCTTTGAAATATGACGGATTTGTTCCCATCACCGCCTCATACTGCGCCTGTGTTATCGGATATTTCCCCATCAGAAACGATGGCACATTTACCAGATGTTGCGGACGTTCATTATCGTAACTATTCTGCTCATCCTCAGACGCACCCATGACAAACGAACCGCTAGGAATAGACATCATTTCTAAACTGACATTGTTGCTAAGACGTTCGACAAACTGCCGCCCTTGCTTATCAGTTTTAATAATTTCAATCCTTTTCTGTTTTGTAATGTGGATTTTAGCGACTTGGAAACTAAATAACTCTAACTGAATTTGCGGAAATTCTGGCTCTAATGGAACTTGCATTTGTTGCTGCACTGCTTCAGCAACCTCTTCCCCTTGATCAATAATCTCAATCGTCGCCACCTCAAACTCAAACTCTTGTAAGGGCGGGAAAGTTGGTTTAGTTGTGCGTAACTGACGAGTAATACTAGATTCCTTTTGCTCTTTGGTTAACCTGCGATCGCGCAAAATCTGCCCAATAGTCCGCGCATTATTAATCAACTCTGGGAACTCCCGTAACTGCTCCGAAAGCTGTTCCGTAATCGTCACCAAACCTAACAGATCATCCTGTGGCTTCCCATCCCCAAGCGACTGGTCAAGCTCATTACTAATTTCCTTGACCACATCAGCCTTGCGATCATCGATAAATACCATTGCCGACCAGCGTTGTCGCTGTAACTCGCGATCGCTTAAATAGGGATTCTCCTGCTTGAGTTGCGCCACATAACCGATTAACAACTTCGCCGCCGCCTCCATCCGCCCCTTGCCAATTCTCGCATCCAAGCCATCGAGCAACACCGCCCTTACATAACTTTGCATCGCATACTGCTCATAGCCCACCACCCGAAACAAGTCCGACAGCAACAGATCCACCTCCGCCACCCAAGGCAACTTCGGCGTAAATTCCATTCGTAAATAATTTAACAACTCTGGCGTAACCACCACAGGAATCGCCGCATAGTCCAACAAAGCCTGATAGTCATAGTCATGCCCAAATCGCATCAAAAACGTCTCGATCTGATAACGACCGCGTTCGATTAAGACTTCCTTCTGGGTTAAATTACTATCCATTAGCCCACTCCTAATGAATGATGCACCGATGTCCCTTTGACCACATCAATAATCTGTCCCATGCCATCATTACTCATCTCCCGCATCGGCACAAGATAGGCAATAAACTCCGCCGAACTGCCATACCAACGATCTTTCGGAATCGGATTAAGCCAACCAATTAACGAACTACATTGATGGAGAGTTAACAGAAATTTGCGAGTCTTTTCTAACCTCTGTCCATCCCGATAACCCCGCGCCGCCCCGCCATCACTAACAATCACAACACTCGTATCGCGATCGCAGCACTCTAGGGCAGTCTCCAAGGCGATCGGCTTCGTGAGGCGATCATCTGCATACACATGATCAGTTGGCACATTATAAAAATAAAACACATCTACCCGCCCAAACTGCCCATCTTCGCAAGCAGTTTCCACAATATCCTCAGCAAACCGATGGCATGGGGTCATCGATCCACCGCGATCGACCAGCAGTAATAAATGGGCGCGATTAGTCACCCGCCGCCGCAACACAGGCTGCCAATAAAAACCTTGCCTTGCCGCGCGATCAACCGTTGCTGGCACGTCTAACACGTCCGCGACACCATCCGCCACAGGACGACGCAAAAACCGCCACAAATAGATCATCGTCCGCCGAGATACAGGAAAATACAGCCCTAAATCTAAATCTTCATCAGAACTAGGTCTAACGGAAGGTGCATAGAAGGTGTCATAGCTGAAGTTGATATTATTTTCTGTCTCTTCAGGCGTGGTTTCGGGATCTTTGTCGCGATCGCTTTCATCACCTTGAAATACATCGCGATCTGATTTATGCAAATCATCCTGACCAGTCTTTTCTTCAGAACGATCTCGCTGTTCAGATTCTTTTTGTGATTGAGCTTTCAATGCCGCTTGATAGACAATCTCCCATTCTTGCTCAAACAAGCACCTCTCTTTGTAAGAGTGACACCATAGCATTTGCAAAATTTTTCTTAATTCCAAGCGACTCTCATAGCCTGCCTTGATCGCCTCAATCGCCGCCAAATATTCGCGCATTCCTAATTCGCATTTTTTGCGGATGCGATAAAAAATCTCAGTGGCGATCGCTTCAGAATCTAGCATCTTTATGTGGTACTCGCTGCTTTGCGCCAATCGTCAAGCCGCTTAAACAACAATTCGCGATAGGGTAGATTTTTAATCGTTTTCAACTCCACACTATCAAAGGGATTTTTGCCAAATTGTTGTAAAGCACTCAGCCAGTCCAGAAATTCGCTCGTACCAGGCATTTTGCTCCATTTTTCCTTACGCACATCTAAAAAGCGATCTATTGCCGAATCAATCAATTCTGGTGATGGCTCAAGATCAGATTTTAGATGTAGTTTCTGCTTCTCTTCTTGCGCCTGTTTGTAGTGAGCATCCACAATTTGTTTCAGGCGATCTGGTTTGGGAAATTCCACAAAATGATAAACACAGCGCCGCAAAAATGGAATTGGCAAATCTTTTTTCTCGCGATTGCTAGTAATAATCACAATCGGTAAATGCTCGCGATCAGCGGAGATATCCTCGCCCGTTTCTTCAATCTTAAAAGTCCAAGGCTCATCTAGTGCCGCTAACAAATCATTAGGGAAGTCAAAATCTGCCTTATCAATTTCATCAATCAACACCACTGAAGTTTGCTTCTGCTCCCGACTCATCACAAACGCTGCACCGAGAGCGCCATTTTGACAATACTCACTAGGATTACTGGGGTTACGTTTAGTCGTTCCCTTTGCCTGTGAGATCTGCACATCATGCAGCCGTAACAAAGCATCATACCTATAAAGCCCTTCTTCGGCTTTGGTGCTAGATTTCACATCCCAACGAAATAACGGTATCCCAAACTCATAGGCGATCGCCTTAGCCAGACGGGTTTTACCACATCCAGCCTCACCCTCTAATAAAAGCGGTCTTCGTAAAAAAATCGCCAGGTTGACCGCTTCGATCAATTCAGCACTAGGGATATAGGGTTCAGGACTATCTGGTGATAGCGGATGTGGGCTTTCAGGTCGATTGGCTATGTCACCTGTATACTCATAACGTAATAAAGTCATGGTCTTTTCTCCATTTAAGTTGTTTCTGCTAACAGACGCTCTAAATTCTTGACAAGGGCATTGCGTGTGGAATCAGGCTTACCTTTAGCCACTTTCCATATTCCATCAGCGACATTTTTAAACTTTGCCATATCAAAACCTCTTTTTCCTAAACCAGAATGATCTCGTAACCACAACACAATATCTTCTTGAGTCCAATTTTGGAGCGCCAAGCGCATTATTTTTTGTCCATCTAGCTTCGATTTAGAAAAAACTTCATTTGGCAATGACTCACCTTTAAATTGACAATCTATCGAAATTGCTGCCACAACCGCAAAACTACCATCTAGCCCCTGTGTCAGTGGCTGCCAAAATTCTTGCACAAACCAGCCCAAAAATTCTGTGCAATCATCGGTGGGGATTTCAATCTTGATAAAGAAAATTTCTCCAGTACAAAATTTAGCTCTGAGATGAGCAATCATGTTACTCATGTCATTCCCCATCGTAATGGCACACTTATCGGCTAACTTACGAATAAAATCATCTTTGTTAGCTGTACTGGTAAAGCCACACTTAAAAGGTTCAGTCCAACTCCCACAACTACGCAAATAATGCTCTAACCATTGCAAAATTAGTTCGCCTTCCATTGCGATCGTATTGTCTAGTAGTAAAAGTGCATAGCGGCGATCGATCCCATCAAGGCGATCTTTCTTAAATTTTTCGATCAAATCTTTGGCTTTTTTAAAATCAATTTCAATTAACCGATCTCGCCAGTCATCACGAAAATCAACTAATTCTCTATTGTTTAGTTCGCTTCGATATTGATCGATAATTTTTTGCTTTTCATCGATTCTCATCCATATTTTATCTCTATTTTCATCACTCATTTCTGATTGCCACTGCGCCATTAAGGTGTCCCTCTCTTTTTCTAGTGTGGCGATCGCCTGTCGATTCAGATCACTCATCTATCCCAACCCCCTTTCAGCTTCAGCAATTTGAGCTTGCTTTTGCTCTAATCTGCGCCAGAGTTGCTCTCGTTGCTCATCGCTGATTGCTGATTTCCATTGACCTAGCACGATCTCTGATTCTTTTTTTAGAATTTCAATTTTAAGCCTAATCATATCTTGATTCATATTCATACTTGTTGGATTGGCAACTGACTCCGAACTAGATGAATGTTGATGAACATTCTGATTAATCTGCACATTAATATTCCCACCCGCCGAAACATTCTCCAATGCTTTCTGGATAATTTGGGCATTGTTTTCTTCAGACGTTATGTTTTGGGGTTTATTTTTTGCCTCATCTTGCTCAGCCTGTGCCACAATCCGCCGATCCCAAAACTCAATAATTTTATTCGGCGTGCGATAAAACTGCGGCATT
>JBAXTW010000221.1:0-5360 GCA_037129985.1 Pseudanabaena sp. ELA645
ATTGTTGCGAAATGTATTCTCTTTTGTTAAGAAACGTGTGCGGTTGCCCTGGGTATTGAGTTCAGTAATTTGCTGTAACTCATCAATTGAGAAAATTTGACTTACTATAGTCACATCCCCCATAGAGATTTAAAGATGTCAGAATATACCGAAAAGAATTGGGATTTAATTATTGTCGGAGGCGGTCCCTGCGGACTCTCTGCTGGTTTAGTTGCCGCCCAAAATGGTCTCAATGCGCTAATTATTGATAAAGCACCTTCATGTGGTGGGCAGATCGAAAGGTGGATAGACTGTCCGATTAAAGATATTCCTGGACAACCAGAGATTGAGGCAAGCGATCTTATTCAAGGCTTGTTGAAACAGATTAGAAGTGCTGGAGTCACTGTATATAATGGACATTCGGTGAAGGAAGTAAGAGCTACTTCGACGGGAGTGGCTGTGCAACTTGACGACCAGCAGACATTCAATAGTTCTCGTGTTCTAATATGCACAGGGGCAGTGTTGAGGAAATTAGAGGTGTCTGGAGAAGATGCGATCGCATGGGGAACCCCCTATTCAGGTGTCTCACGCGCTGGATCGCTTGCGGTAGTAGTCGGTGGTGGTGATGAGGCTTGTTCCTCTTCGTTGGCATTGGCTAAGTCCCAATCAAAAGTTATTTTGATTGTACGGAATGACATCAGGGCCAGAAACAATTTTGCTGACGCGGTTGCCAGAAATCCGTTGATTGACGTATGGCGCGGCGAAGAAGTATCAGGCATCGAAAAAACTCCAAGTCAGATTCTGTTGAGGCTAGCTTCTGGAAAAGAAATAGTGGCTGATGAGGTATTTATCCGCATTGGTATGAAGATAACGATTCCACAATTGATTCCTCAGCCTAAATTACATGGGGATGGAAGATTAAGCGTTAATAATGAATGGCGTACAACTGTGCCAATGATATATGCTGGAGGCGATGCAATTAGACCGCCATCACAAAGTTACATAATTATAGCTATGGCTGATGGGGTTGGCAGTGCCAGAGCGATCGTTGAGGATTTGGTAGGGTTGTCCCATTTAGTTCAGTAGATAGGCTTAATATAAACCAGAACCCAAAGAATCAGATTTGCCCGCTTCGCGGGCGAATCTGATTCTTTGGGTTTTATATTTATTTTAGCAAGACATCACACAAAACCAAAATTACGGTGAGATTGTCATGCCCATTTACGTTATTGCCTAACTCAATGAGGTTATCTACACCAGTTTGTACATCAATTTGTTTATTTAAGATCGGTAATAAATGCGTCTGCCAATTCTGCTCGATCGCATCGTTATCACATAGCCCATCCGAACATAATAAAAAGAGTGTTGGTTCGGTGAGTGAAAAAGACTTAATGTCAGGGTCTAAAATATCACTGGAATGGGGACCCATTGCTTGAGTTAATTGATGAGCATCAGGTCTAGATTTAGCCGATTCTAGATCAAGTCCAAGATCTAATAGTTGATTGAGAACTTCATGATCGCGAGTGATTTGTTCTAGTTTTGCTGTTTCCGAAAGATATTCAGGATTGGTGGTGGGGAATTTCTGTTGATTGGATCTAATAGGATTGTTAGTAACTTTATAAATGCGGCTATCACCGACATGGGCAATCATCACATCGAGATCGTGAATTGCCAACATCACCATCGTTGTTCCCATTCTGCCGAGAGATAATCGTTTTTCGCTTTCGTTCTTGGAGAAAATGGCTTGATTGGCATTAGAGATAATTTCAGTAAGCGTTCTTTCCCCTGGTAAAGTATCAATCCAAAATGGTCTAAATTGCTCAGAAATAGAATTAACTGCGATCGCGCTGGCGATTTCTCCACCTTCATGTCCGCCCATACCATCACATAATACAAACAATCCGCGATCGCTGCGATCGCTAATTTGACTTTTTCCATCAATATTCCGAGTTTGAAAAATCGTCACAAAGTCATCTTCGTTGCGCTCGCGTTGTTTCCCAACATCAGTTTTTCCCGCATAGGAGAGACTCTGTAAATAGACTTCAGGTGGTACTATTTTGGTGACAGCAGAAATATTTGTTTTTAGCGCTCTTTTGCTAATTATGGTTGGCAACTCGTCATTTGGCTGATCAATCAATGCTAAATCATGATTAACGCTTATTTTATCCTTGATAATTTCAGGCTTTGTTGCCTCAAAATCATCGATTTCTAAATCATCGATTTCTAAATCATCGATTTCTAAATCAGCAATTCTAAAATTTTGATAGGAAATAGTGGTGGTAGACAACTCCATCGGATCGGCAAAATTATTTATAGACAAATCTATCTCTGGTAAATTTTCTTCCAATGGATTCTTTAGACCTAATGGTTGATCAAGTGAATTTAACTGTTTAACTAATTGCAGATCTTCTTGGTAATCTTTGGGATGATTTGTCGGGCGATCTTTTCCAAGAATAACTTCTTCAATGGCGATCGCTAACATTTTGTTGCCGCAATATTGACAAAATCGATAATCGCTAGGATTTTGAGCTTGGCAATTAACACAGGTATTCATCATCAGAATTTAACCCAAAAAAAGGTCACATATAAGTTTTTAGGCAGATAATATAGCTGCGGAGTTTCGGTGTGAAAAGCCGCAACTCTCTTATCGGTTTAAATGACTTGCCATTAACGAGAAGCATTAAGGTACTTGCATCTATGAACGATTCTACCAGACTCAATCCCGCCGAAGAAATTGCCCTAGGACATGATTTTATGACACTTTCGCAACATGTTCTTTCACAGATCGGCACATTTTCGCCAGAAGCCTATGATTTAAGCGCGTTGATGGGACGAATTGGCTTAGCAGGCAAAACGATCGCCCGCCATTTGAGCCGAGCAGGTTTAGTCGAAAATGTTCTCGGTGTTACAGGTGAAGTGAATGTGCAAGGGGAGGCGGTCAAGAATATGGATCGTTATGCCAATCGTATTTTCTTGCGTGCTTTTGAGCAAAGTGGCTTAGTTTGTCGCCTTGCTTCGGAAGAGATGGAAAACCCCTATTATATTCCCGAAAATTGTCCCGTTGGTCGCTATACATTACTTTATGATCCGATCGATGGGTCTAGCAATATTGATGTCAATCTCGCGATCGGGTCGATCTTTTCAATTCGCCAACAGGAAGGAAACGATGAGTCGGGAGAAGCTTTAGATTTACTCCAATCTGGACGCAAGCAGATTGGCGCAGGCTATATTCTCTATGGTACAAGCACCATGTTTGTTTATTCTCTCGGCAAAGGGGTTCACGCTTTCACTCTCGATCCTAGTATTGGTGAATTTATTCTATCTCAAGAAAATATCCGCATTCCTCCCGAAGGTTCTGTTTATAGTATTAATGAAGGAAATTTTTGGCAATGGGAAGAGCCAATGCGTGAATATGTAAGATATATGCATCGTCAAGAAGGAAATACGGCAAGATATTCAGGTGCGTTGGTTGCTGACATTCATCGAATTCTCTTTCAAGGTGGTGTGTTCCTTTATCCTGGTACGGTTGGACATCCAGATGGCAAATTGCGATTGCTTTATGAGTCGGCTCCCTTAGCTTATTTAATCGAGCAAGCTGGTGGACGCGCAACCACGGGAAATCAAGAGATTCTTGATGTTATTCCCACAAGGCTGCATAGTCGCACACCTTTGATTATTGGCAGTACCGAGAATGTCAAAGTTGTAGAGTCATTTTTACAATAAAAATCAAAACCGCAAATCAAAACCGCAAATCAAAACCGAAAAGAGGCTGATGCGATCGCATTAGCTTCTTTGCGTTCCATGAAATTTAACTTGTTAAGTTTGCAGTTACAATAATAGAAATTAAAAGTAGTGATTGAAGCTATGAGTCAAACTTTAGTCAAAACCGAAAATCAATATTTGATTAAACAAGCTGTGACTTGGGAGCAGTTTAAGGCTTTGCAATCTGCTTTTGGTGATATTGGTGGTGTGCGATTAAATTATTGTGAAGGAGTTTTAGAGATTGTGGGTATTGGGCGACTGCATGAAAAAATTGTCACGATGCTCGTATTGTTGATTGGTGTGTATTGCGGATTAAAACAAATACGTTGTATTTCGACGGGAGCTTATACTCAACAATTATCTGGCAGTACTGAATTTCAAGCCGATCTTTCCTATAATTTTGAAACTGAAAAGGAAATTTCTGATCTCTGTGTGGAAGTTGTAGTCACAAGTGGTAGTACGGAAAATCTCAGAAAATATCAAGTTCTTGGTGTCCCAGAGGTTTGGTTTTGGCAAGATGGTAAGATTAGCATTTTTTTGATGCAAGATGGGCAGTACGAGCAGAGTACATCGAGTTTTTGGTTGCCTGATCTCGATATTGAACATTTAGAGCAATGCTTATTGATGGATTCAAAATTAGAACCATTTTTAGCTTTTCAGGAAAAGTATCAAGACAGGTAAATTTATCTCCACTAATGCTGATATGAGCCGTGAATTAAGTTAATGTAGATACAATATAGATACATTGATGGTGTTTCTTATGACTGCCGCGATCGCTAAGTGGGGTAATAGTTTGGCTGTACGCATTCCGCAAGCTATAGCTGAACAGGTGCAAATTCAAGCAGGAAGCGAAATCAATATTGATATTATTGATGGCAAGATTGTTTTGACACCGCATCGGCGTAGAAAATATACTCTAGACGAGTTACTAGATGGTATGACCTCTGAGCATCTTCATGCAGAATTTTCTACGGGTGTTTCTGTCGGGAATGAAGCATGGTAAAGCTATACATTCCCGATCGTGGTGATATTGTTTGGTTAGATTTCGATCCACAGGCTGGGCATGAACAATCTGGGCATCGTCCTGCTTTTGTGATTTCGCCGATCGCCTATAACCAAAGGTCAAGCTTGGCACTGCTGTGTCCGATTACTTCTAAAATTAAGGGATGGAAGTTTGAGGTTCTGCTCACGGATACTAAGACTAAGGGAGTGATTCTTGCGGATCAGATTAAGAGTTTAGATTGGCAAGCGAGAAGGATAGATTTTATTGAGAAGGCTTCTGTAAGTATTATTGATGAAGTTATCGGCAAAATTGAGGCGTTATTAATCTAAATCCATCACACGAATTAGCAAGGCGATCGCTATGGATTACTTTGGCGGAGCTAGATCGTTAGATATAGTTTAGAATGTATGCAAAAGTAGCAAATATAAAGCTATGCAAGCAATTCGGTTACAACAAATTATAAAAAAAGATGGTGAAATTCATCTAAGCGATCTGCCTGTTTTTCAAGGGCAACAGGTTGACGTAGTAGTTTCGCTTTCTCCGTTGCCTGAGCCTAAAAAGACTTTTACTGTGCGTCAGTTACTGGATTCTGGGTTAATTGGTGTGTGGGAGAATC
>JBAXTW010000222.1:0-5300 GCA_037129985.1 Pseudanabaena sp. ELA645
CGTTTTAGGCTCTTTTTCTTTTCCTGTTTTCCCTTGTCATGCATAATTCAGGCTAAGTTACTGCACTATGCGGCAATCCACGAGCTTACGCCTTTAGCAATGGCCGAATTTTGGTGGGGATTACCTTCGGCGGATGGATACAAAATTCAAGGCGAGTTTTATGGCGCTTGTGTCGAGCGTTGTCAGCCGTTGATGGGATTTTTGTTGTCGGGAAGGAGATCCCCCCCAGCCCCCCTTATAAAGGGGGGAGAAGAAGTTCGGAATCAAGTCAATTTTTTTAATGGAAAAGAAGAAAATCAAGTCCCCCTTTATAAGGGGGATTTAGGGGGATCTCTTTCCTTATTTACTAGAAGATCCCCTCCAGCCCCCCTTGTGAAGGGGGGAGAAGAAGTTCGGAATCAAGTCCCCCTTTACAAGGGGGATTTAGGGGGATCGCTTCCAATTATTTATGAAGATGAGTATCTACTAGCGATCGCTAAACCTCCAGATCTGCTTTCTGTTCCTAGGCGATATTTAGACACTCAAGACAGTGTGTTGAGTCGATTGCGACAGTATTTAGGTAAAGAAATTGGTAAAAAAATGGGTGAGCAAATGGAAATATATCCAGTCCATCGCCTCGATCGCCAAACTTCAGGCGTTTTATTATTTGCCCGTGATCTAGATTCCCTACGCCATCTCCATAAACAATTTCAAGATCGACAAATTCATAAAATCTATGAAGCTTTGCTATCAGGAAAAATTGCAATAGAGAAGGGAATTATTGATTTGCCACTCTGGGGCAACCCTGAAAACCGCCCATATCAACAGGTAGATCTTGTCAAAGGGAAGTCTAGTGTGACGCAGTTCCAAATATTGCAACAGGAGGATAATCATACGCGAATTGAATTCATTCCCTTAACAGGACGTACCCATCAATTGCGAGTTCATGCGGCGGATGCTAGAGGTTTCGGCATGACAATCTTAGGCGATCGCCTCTATGGTTGTCATGCTGAAACTAGCCGTTTGAACCTTCATGCGCGGGAGTTGACTTTTACCCATCCGCGATCGCAAGAAGTTATACATCTGCAAATACCAGTTCCTTTTTAAAACTTACTTCAGCGCCTGACGCTGTAATACTGTACCGAGATATTGATGAGCTTCTGTCCAATTGGGGACAAGCTCGATCGCCGATTGGAAACAAGATATAGCCTCATCAAGCTTCCCAATATTATTTAAGACAATACCGAGATTGAAATATGGCTGCGGGAAATTTGGCTCAATATCGATCGCTTCTTTGTAGGAGATAATCGCATCTTTAATTTGATCTTTGCGAATGAACGCATTACCGAGATTGCAATGTGCCTTGGCGTAGGCGGGATTAATTTGAATTGCTTTTTCAAAACAGGCGATCGCCTGTTCCAAAGACTCAGACTCATCTGAATTAGCTTGCCCTGATGGTTTGCGTTTCTGTAGCCAAACTACACCAAGAGCATTGTAATCCATGCTTTCTAAAAGTTCAGAATTGTAAGCATTAATTCGTTCAAATACTTGATTGACAGATTCGGGATCATTCTGCTCTAGATGTATCTGCACAATCGCTCGATAGCCATTGATATCATTAGGATCTGTGGTGATCGCTCTTTCATAACTAGAGATCGCTTCAGGAATACGCCCTCGCTCCTTGAGACTATCCCCCAGTTTGCAATGATATTCCGCAATAAAGCGATCGGGAGCAAGTTCCAATGCTTTCTGGAAATGGATAATTGCTAACTCTATCCAGCCCTTTTGTTGATAGGCGTTACCCAGTCCTATCTGTGCATCTAAGAGTTGTGGATCATTTTCGATGGCTCGACTAAAACTGGCGATCGCCTCCATCAGATTGCCCTGCTGCTGATACATCGTACCAAAGCGCTCATGGGCTGGCGCAAAATCAGGATTAATTGCGAGGGCGCGTTGATAATTATTTAGTGCGAGGGGAATATTACCAGAGGCTCGATAGCGATCGCCTGCTTGTAAATAAGTCTCAGGCGATTCATTGGATTTAATTGGGGCTTTAACAGCAGGTGTCTCAATTGCATCGTTCATGGTAAAAAATCTGGTAAAGTACTTTGCGCTATCAAAAACTTAACATTATATTTCCCAAAAACCTTGCTGTAATTTCAGTGCTATATGTCAGCGAATATCATTACCAGATTTTTTACTTTCCCTTTATTGATGAGCTTATCTCTTAACTTGCTGTCAAATAGCTTCGCTGAGAGAACTTTTGCCCAAGTTGGTGAATATTGTCAATTTGAGAGTGAAGCGATCACCAATAAAGAAAAATTACGAACGGCGGCTTTTAAGGATATTGCCGATCTGAATGCACCACAAGCCTATCAAAAAATTATTCGTCAACATAGCCAAGATCTCAACAATTGCCGCGAAAAATCTTGGCTGAAAACTCAAGGGATTTGGTTGCGATTATATCCCTGTGATTTGCAGTCTGGCAAGCTTGATGAAGTGATGGATCGCATTGTGAATAAGGGCTATAACCAAGTATTTGTGGAAGTTCATTCCAATGGCAAGATTCTTCTGCCCCATGCCGACAATATTACGGCTTGGGATTCTCTCGTTGACTCAGAGCAGTATAAAAATGCTGATCTATTAAAATTAGCGATCGCTAAGGGAAAAGCGCGTGGGTTGAAAGTTCATGCTTGGGTGTTTACACTGAATGTAGGAACAGGCTATGGTCAAGGCTTTGATCCACAGGGACTATCCAAACAAACGGTGGCACGACAACAGGCGATCGCCATTAATGGGAATGGTGATAGCACAATTTCGATCATTGAGAACTTAGGCAAAAATCTTGAACGTGAAGTTCCAACCAATGATCAACTATTTGTCGATCCCTATAATTACCAAGCACAAAAAGATCTATATTTGGTGGTAAACGAAGTCTTAAAACGGAACCCTGATGGTATAGTCTTTGACTATATTCGCTACAAACGCGGTGCAGGAGCCGCTTCAGTGGTTAGTAATGTGCGATATCTATGGATTTATGGAGCCGCTTCATTGCAAGCCCTACGCGATCGCGCTGAGAATTTCCAAGGACGCGAAATAATCAATCGCTTTCTCAGTCAAGGTTTTATTACCCAAGCGGATCTCCAAGCCGTAAAAAGACTCTATCCCCAAGAATCAGAACCACTCTGGCAAGGTCGTCAACCTTCTAATCAAACTTTTAATCAAAATAAGCCTGCGATCGCCTATTGGCAAAAAGAACTATGGCGATTAGCTGTTGGTCACGCTTTTATCGGCATTACTTATTATCTTGACTTCGTAGCCAAACCCGTCTTCCGTGAAGGGATTCCTGCGAGCATTGCTTTTTTCTCCGATGGTAATCAACCTGTGGGCGATGGATTTGACTCGCGAATGCAGCCTTGGCATTTATTCACGCGCTCCTATGATTTGCAACCAATGGCTTATGCAGTTTGTGGCAAGCCCGACTGTATTGTTGCTCAAGTTCGCAAGGTGTTTCAAACTGCTCCCAAGGGAGCGAAGATCGCGCCAATTTTAGTCGGACAATGGAAAGAACCCTTTACCAATCGTCCCGCATTAGAAGTACAAATGCAAGCCATTCGTGCGGCAGTTCCTACCATTGATTCCATTAGTCACTTTGCGTTTGGCTGGCAAGCTCAAGAGGTAGATTTTTCGCGATCGCGCCAAGTATGTAAATTGTAGGATTTATTCCTATTTACCAACTGATGTTACGGGGAACCCTCACCCCCCAGCCCCCTCTCCCATTAAGGGAGAAGGGGAGTAAGACCAGTTTCTTGTTCCCCTCTCCCCTTTTGGGAGAGTGGCTAGGGGTGAGGGTCTTGAAAACTTCCACGTAATATCTACTTAATTTTGCTTCGAGAACAGTTTTCTGTGATTTTTACGCTCAGAAATGTGAATATGCGAGTGGTTGTTCGGAAGCAGGTCTTAATCCGCTTTCTTTATCTGGTAATAATGGTGCAGTAAAACCGATTGAGGTATAGATCCGTTTATCTTTAGTCTTTTCAGCACTACGAGAAAATTCAGTGACATTGAAAGAAATGGAACTGGTGGTGGATCGCCTGTAATTTTTTCTGGATGTCGATAATAAAATTCATCGTGGGAACGACCTCGACAAAGTGTTAGTGAAATTGCAAAAGGTTGTCCACGGCGACCTGCACGACCTGCTCTTTGTTGATAGTTAAAGGGCATTGGTGGCATATTTGCCATGACCACAGCCATCAAACTACCGATATCAATCCCAACTTCCATCGTTGTAGTCACACTGAGAATATCAATTGTGTCTACAACTGGAATAAAGTCCCTTTGCTGTTCGCCGATATTAACGACAATATTACGAAAATGTCTTTGTCTCTCCGCTTGATAGTCAGTTTGTCCAGTTAATTCTTCACAATGTAATCTTATTGGCTGACGCTTATTGACTGCTTCTGTAGCGTAATAATTTTTAGCGTACAAATCTGCACAAGTTCTATTAGGTTCGCTAGGTAAGATTGAAAGACAATTTGTGCAAACACCACCTGCACTATGTAAATGAGGTCACCGCACGATGTACATTGCCATACTGGAGTATCAGGACTAGATACTTTTATCCATAAATGTAGTGGATTAATCTTGAGATAGGAGTGATTAGCATAGTTGCAAATGGCTGTCCACAGTGCTTCAAAGGTTTGAGTCTTAGACAATTCATTATGTGCGATACATTTTTCAACATATTTTTTCAATCGAGCTTTTGCATCTTTCCAGTTGCTCCAGTCTTCAACATGGTATTTAGGATAGCGATACAAGTCTCCAATAACACGCAGACATCCATTGCACATATCGGTGAATAGTTCAGGTGATGTATGGCATTGTGCAGCCAATTGATTAGTTTGTTCTGGCGATAGTTTGAGGCAAGCATAACCTAATCCAGATCCCTCAGTACTGTAGAATAGAAGGCTAAATAAAGCCTCACAGACTTCTGACTGTACCTTAGATACAAGAAAAGACCGCTTGTCTATCGCTTCCTTTGATGGGTTATCTTTCCATAAACATTCTTCCCAGCCATTTCAGGATTAAAAAAATGAGCATAAATTAGATCATTCCAGTCTTTATAGTTCATGCAAAAAAGCGATCTCCCCTATCTGAGATTGATAAGTGATTTTATTTTTATGTTTAGCACCTTGTGGAACTAAGTCCTACTTAACTTGCTAGACCGCGAAATAGAAATTTAGATACCCTTTCAGGGATTGTACAACCCACATTCCGCTCGTAATGGAATGCTAAAATAATTAAGCAAAAGAAACAAAAAG
>JBAXTW010000223.1:0-5297 GCA_037129985.1 Pseudanabaena sp. ELA645
CGGTTAAGGCACTGGTTGTCGCTCCTGTGCGGGTTAGGGTGAATTGTCCAGGGTTGGGTGTTATTCCTGTCGCTGTCTCGGCGGCACTGGCATCTGTCGCTACTACCGTAATTACAGGTAAAGCTACGTCATTATCAGTAATATTGACAGTTGCACTAGGAGTTGTGCCGACGGTATAACCAGTTCCTGTTCCCACTGTAAGAATCGCTGTTTCAGTAACTTCTACTAAGGTGTCATCAATGACATTGAGATTAACAACTGCTGTGGCAGAACCGATCGCAAAGGTTGCAGTGGTTGGAATATTTGTATAATCCGTTCCGTTGGTTGCTGTTCCACTCAAAGCAAGGTTTACGGTTAAGGCACTGGTTGTCGCTCCTGTGCGGGTTAGGGTGAATTGTCCAGGGTTTGGTGTTATTCCTGTCGCTGTCTCGGCGGCACTGGCATCTGTCGCTACTACTGTAATTACAGGTAAGGCTACATCATCATTGGTAATAATCCCTTCAGCCTGCCCATCGCCGATAATAGCATTGACAGGATTACTTAAATTAACGAAAAAGGTTTCATCGGCTTCGACTGCTGTATCACCATTAATCACAACAGTGATCGTTTTAGTGGTTTCGTTGGTTGCAAAGTTCAGCGTTCCCGTTATATTTACAAAATCCGTACCAGCCAACGCAGTCCCGTTAGCAGTGGTATAAGTCACTGTGATAGGTTGGCTTGATGTTCCTGAACGAGTGATAGTGAAGACCGCATTTTTTGTACCACTATCTCCTTCTAAGATAACAATATCGCTAATAATAAGGGTCGGCAAAGTATTACTTGCCAAGGAAATAGTTTGGTCTGAAAACTGTATAAACTCAATACCATTAAGAGAGTCGGCACCATCACGGTTTGCAATAAAATCCGTAATCGTAAATCCTCCCGTTGCGTTTGTAGAAACTTGATATTGAGCGCGTAATCCTGAATAAATCGCTACATCATTACCAGCTCCTCCAAAAAGAGCATCATTTCCCAAGCGACCAGTGAATGAATTATCAAGACTATTGCCATAAAAGGTATCGTTACTAATTGTCCCGATCGCTTTTTCAATTTGTACCCCATAGGCAAGGCGCGTACCGTAACTTGTCAGTGTATAGATATTGCCACTGACATCTCCTCTTGCTTCGTAGGTATCATTATTAAATGCGGCTTGGGTTGTTAGCCATCCCCCTTCATTGATATCAAAACGATATCCACTACCGTCAATGCTGAGATTGGAAAAATCTAAGGTATCTATACCGCCACTGTCCCAAAGTGTCAATTTTGTTGGACTAGAATTAGTCAAATTACCAACTGTTTTAAGTCCGTCTGTGTAACCAAAAACCGTCGAAAAAGTGTAGTTGGTGTTCGTCCCATTGAATGACTTAGCTCCGTAAAGATATTGCAAAGCCAGTACATCGTATGGCATCGGTGTACCAGGGCTGTTACTGGTGAAATTATAGGACATAATGGTATTGTCCTGATTGTCTTGGTTAAAGGGCAAGAAAGGAGGATCGCCCGAACCATCGCCATTATAGTCGCCTGGATGCTTTAAACCCAAGGCATGGAGTGTTTCATGGATAAGAGCCACATAACCATGGGTACCCAGTCCGCCTTGGAAACCATTAGAGTCGTCAAGATTATCATAAGAGGGATTAAAGAATACATCGCCAGCCCGATCATTGCTATTACCTTGGTTATTATCAGTTGCGTAAGGATAATAGGCATAGGCGTAACTAGGACTGGTGGAAAGAAAGTAGCGCAGTAAACCATAACTGCTGGAAGAATCACTAACTTCCACAAAATTGACATTAATCAGTGGTTCAATCACATACTCTAAAAAATCACGAACACTTTTTTGGATTGCATCGCTAACTGGGGCTAAGCCAGTTTCATTGCCATAGTAGGAACCACTGGAGTAGAAACTGTAGGTAATGGTGGAAATCCCCCATTTAACTCCACCTAGTACAGAGGCTATGCGATTATCCGCAGGAAGGGCAACAGTGGATTGCTCAATGGTAATGCTCTGATTATTGAGTTGAATAATTGCGCTGTCATTTTCAGCCTGAATACGGCTTAACTCTGTGGAACTTATACTCACACCTCGAAGCATCGCCGAAAACAACTCTCCCTCATCCCCTGTCGTATCCCCTTGGTTAACCTGAGCATCCACAAAATGCCCATACTCCTCCAACAACACAGCAGCTATGCTATTGGTAGTTGCATTTTCAACAAAAGCATCTGACAAATAAATTTTATTGACACTACTAGCATAAGCCCCATTCGCATTACCCAGAATGCTGCTACTAATTACCTCAATCTCAGGCGCATTACTAAAATCACCTACTTGCCATTGCGATCGCAGCCTCATCGCCACAATGCGATCGTAATTCTTCCCAAAAGCAACATCAAACAGACTCCAAAAATCATCCAGATTCGCAAAAGCACCAAGTTGACCAGAAACCAATCTAAACGAAGAATCAATAACGAAGTCCATAATCATCTCCAGTCAATTTTCAGGTATTGCACTAGTATTATGTCAGTTATCTGTAGTCATGTCAAGGTCAAACATGGGAATTTATCATGTTTCAATCACAAACAACCTTAATTAGCAATACTTTTCGCGCAATTAGCTTAACAATTATTTACAAATACAAATAATGTATCATGGCACTAATCGCTCTGAGTACCACCATGTTTTATCCACGTCATAGCGGCGATCGCTTTATTTTTCCCTGAGTTGGGCGATCGCATCAAGAGAAAGTCCAGTCATTTCTTAATCACTAATCCCACAATTACTAAAATTATACCGATCGCGAAACAGGCGATCATCCCATAGAAAAATCCTTTGGCTGCATTAGCTGCCGATTTTGCAAGTTCCTCTTCACTTTTGAGGGAAATAATAAACTTCTTGTCAGATTGACTTGGCTTCCTTAACGTCAATTTTCCACCCTCATCTGCCGCCGTACCAATTACCAACACCTCGCGATCGCATGGCAAAATTGACTCGGTATAGCGATAACCGATTGTTCTTCTACCACCCATTCCTGTGCCGATCGCCAAGGTAAAGCCTCCAAAGGAGATCGAAGAAGAAGAGTGACTAGAATTTTCTTGGCGAAACTCATTTAACACCTGAACTGTCTCAATATCACCGCCATCAAGATTGACCACAAGTTCCCCAGACCGATCTTGCAAAGTGAATGGAATTGATTGGCTATTGTTAGATATTGTTTCGGAGCCGCGACGAGTTTCGGTACGATTTTTACCTTCATTATCGCGAGTAGTATGTTGCTCTTCGTATTCCCTAACCACTCGCATCGTGTAATGCACGCAAGAAACTTGCTTAAGCTCAGAAATCAAAGGTGCGTCACAACGAATTTTCCCACTTACTTTCACATATTCCCTTAAATTACCACTTCCAATCTCACCCGCAATCTCACCTGCAATACGCTGCAAGTCGGCGATCGTAGAAGATGTTGCGGATCGAATACTTTGTAATTTTGTGCTGTAGTTCTTTTGGACAAAGAATAGAACGATCGCGATCGCAATCAGAATACCGCCAAAGATTGCCATAGTTTTGGTAGTGGTTACATACTTTTTCTACAGCTTACCGCAATTTTCGATCAAACGAACTACAATAAATTTTATAAAAGTCTTGTAAAGTGACGCTTTTATAAAATTTGAGAATCAATAAATTACGGTGAAATAATGATTATGGTAGCTGCTGAAAAAATAAATATAAAGGCAACGATCGCTAAACAACGAGATTTTTTTGCCACAGGAAAGACTAAAGATTATAACTTTCGGATTGGGCAACTTCAGCAACTTGCCAAAATAATCCAAGAGAATGAAAACCTCATCTTCGATGCAATTCATCAAGATTTACGCAAACCTGCAACCGAAGCTTTCACTAGCGAGATTCTTGGTGTTCTCTCCGAAATTAAATATGTTTTGAAACATCTCAAAACTTGGATGAAGCCCAAAAAAGTCGCAACTCCATTAACTTTTTTCCCTAGTTCCAGTTTCATTTATAGCGAACCATTAGGTGTAGCTCTAATTATTGCGCCTTGGAATTATCCTTTTGCGCTGACGATTCAACCACTGATCGGCGCGATCGCGGCGGGTAACTGTGCAGTTCTCAAGCCTTCCGAACAGACCTTACATACATCTAAGGCGATCGCCCAACTGATAAATAAGAATTTTGATCCAAGTTTTATTACCGCGATCGAAGGTGGGATTGAAACGAATCAAGCTCTACTTGCTGAAAAATTTGATCATATCTTCTTTACAGGTGGAACGGCGATCGGCAAAATTGTCATGGAAGCCGCCGCTAAACATTTAACCCCTGTGACCCTAGAACTTGGTGGTAAAAGTCCCTGTATTGTCGATGCTGAATCTAATCTTGAAATTACGGCTAAGCGGATTATTTGGGGTAAATTTTACAATGCTGGTCAAACCTGTGTTGCCCCTGATTATCTATTAGTTCAGAAAAACATCAAAGCCGCTCTAATTGAAAAGTTATTAGAATTCGTGAAAACCTTCTACGGTGACGATCCGCAACAAAGTCCCGACTTAGCGAGGATTGTCAACGATCGCCAATTTGATCGGTTAGTTAATTTACTTGATGAAGGCAAAATCTTGATTGGTGGAAATCACGACCGCAGCGATCGCTTCATTGCACCGACATTGATTGACGGTATAGATCCAAATTCAAAAATCATGTCCGATGAGATATTTGGTCCAATTTTACCGATTCTAGAATATGACCAACTCTCAGATGCGATCGCTTTTGTGAATGCTCGTCCGAAACCCCTTGCACTTTATTTCTTCTCTAGTAACAAACAAAATCAGCAACGCATTCTCCAAGAAGTATCCTATGGCGGCGGTTGTCTCAACGATATTATTATGCACCTTGGCAATCCCGAACTTCCTTTCGGTGGAGTTGGTAATAGCGGTATCGGTAGTTATCATGGCAAATCAACGTTTGATACATTTTCTCATCGGAAGAGCATACTGAAAAACTCATTCCGATTTGATTTGAAGTTTCGCTATCCCCCATACACGATGACTATCGATACCTTAAAAAAATTCATCAATTAGGAAAAAAGCAAAGATAGGCGGTGCAAAGCGCCGCCTATCTTTTTAGGAATTAAAAAATAAAAAAGCTCTCCTTGCGGAGAGCTTTTTTACTTTTTCTAATCACATACTAGAGTCATCGATTAAGATTAACCGTTGATAGCAGGAGCAGCCATTGCTACAGGTGCTACATCAACAGCAGC
>JBAXTW010000224.1:0-5278 GCA_037129985.1 Pseudanabaena sp. ELA645
AAACTTCACTATGAAGCGACAAAGTACCATCAGCTAAAACTGAAGAAGCGATCGCCACATACTTCCCATTCGTTAAACGCACACCATTTAACGCGCTGGATTTCGATAACTTACTCGAAGGATCGTATTGAAAATATTCCTTTACACCGAGATATTTATAAATTAATGGATTCTGTTTACGATCTTTTGACCTCGTTCCTTTGGAAATCACTTCCAAAACAAAATCTGGTGCTTTGCCACCATCCTCCCCAATCGTATAACTAACCCGATTCTCATTGCTCATCCCAAAAACAACAAAAATATCAGGCGCAACTCTTTTCTCAGCTAAATCTTGCTCGAAGCGAATAAACAAATTTCCCGAAACATACACATTTTCTTCTTTATCAAACCAAAGTTTTAGTGCTTCAGTGGCATAGCTTAAATTTCGACGCTGGATATCGCCTTCGGGCATTGGCTCAAAGTCCTCATCAGGCAGTTCTATTCTTGTAATTAGCTTGCGATCGCCAGAAATAGTCATAACGGTCTTCCAAGTCAGATTCATCAACTAAGCTAGCATATTTCTAAAAACTTGGACAAAAATCACACTTTAAATTTCATCAGGATTAATCCCTGTTCCACTAGCTAACAATTAATTAAGCCTACAAAACCCCAAATTGGTGAGGCGAGCTTAGCCCACCTCACCAATTTGGGCTTTAACCAATCTGGAAGTTAATGAACAAACAGCTTAAAAAGGTTAATTGGGCAGTGATTAAAAACATATAGATCACAGCGCGTTTTTGGAAAATCGTTAAAATCAAGCCGATCGCTTTTAAATCAATCGTGGGACCAAATACGAGAAAGGCTAGCAAAGAGCCGCTCGTAAAAGTTGCGGCAAAGGATAAGGCAAAAAATGCATCAACGGTCGAACAGATCGAAACGATCGCCGCCAAAATCATCATGGCAACAATCGAGCTAACTTGTCCCTGCCCCAACCCCAAAATAATATCGCGGGGAACCCAAACTTGAATCACGGCGGCAATCGCACTTCCCATTACCAAAATCGCCCCTAATTCACGCATTTCGGCAAGAGTATTATCTAAAAGTAAGTTAAGGCGATCGGGCAATGATTTGGATGAAAATTGATTTTTACTATATTCATAGCTGGCTAAATCCAAGGGTTGGCTTCGCTCTTCTCCTAAAAAAAATGTCCCGACAGGAACAGCACCCGCTTTGACTTTGGGAGATGGTAAGGCGATCGCAATATTTGGCTGCAAAATTCCGCGTAAATCCTTTTGCGTACTGAATATCATGGCAACGATCGCTGCATTCGCAAGAGATAAGACTACTCGCAACACCGCAATTTCAGGTTGATCGCGAAAGGCTGTCCAAGTTGCCCAAATTACTACGGGGTTAATTGTCGGAGCCGCCATCAAAAAACTTACGGCCACAGATATCGGCGCACCTTGAGAAATCAAACGTCTTGCCACAGGCACATTGCCACATTCGCAGACGGGAAACATAAATCCCAATAAACTGCCCGCCAATGCACCTAAAAACGGATTTTTGGGCAAGATCGCAATAAGTTTCCGCTCATCGACAAATATTAATAAAACCCCAGAGAGCAACACACCCATCATCAAAAACGGAATCGCTTCTACGAGGAGGCTCAAAAATAAAGTAAAGGCGCTGAGAATTTGGGTCATAATTGCGCTTGTAAAGCTTAGAAATTAAGCTTGGTCGTAACATTTGTTTGAGGTCATTACCTAGCCTAACAACTAACAACGCATAATTAAAGACTTAGGTGCTGTAAAGCTTATTTCATGGAAACATTTGCGTAAACGCAGGACAGCCGCTATGCCTCCCCAAGAGCCACACCCCCCTTCCCACAGCCCAAAAAATTCACACATCCCAAAAATAACACCACCAAATCTAAGTGACTATCGAATTCCCACATCCCCAGGATATGCTCTATCGGACGATCGCCATATTATGTCTGCACCTGAGTTGGGTGGTGAGTCAGTGATTTTGGCTGAGTTTGACGCGGCAAGTCGATCCGACCAATTTTCGATCGCCCTACAAAAAATAATTCGCTGTCGGGACAATGTTGTCCCCGCCCTGTTAGAACGTCTCGAAAGTAACGATGTAGCGCTTTCTAAAAAAGCGGCGATCGCCTTGGGATATTTGCGATCGCCCCAAACCATTACACCCCTGATCGAAGCTGTCAAAAATCCCAACCGCCAAATTCATTGGCAAGCCGCCGCCGCCCTAAGTTGGATTGGTAGCGCCGAAGCGATCAAAGCTTTAGTGAAACTCTTAAGTCATCCCTCAATTCAAGTTCAAGCCGCCGTGGCAAAAGCATTAGGAAGAGCGAGTTTACCTATCGAATTCCCACATCCCCAGGATATGCTCTATCGGACGATCGCCATATTATGTCTGCACCTGAGTTGGGTGGTGAGTCAGTGATTTTGGCTGAGTTTGACGCGGCAAGTCGATCCGACCAATTTTCGATCGCCCTACAAAAAATAATTCGCTGTCGGGACAATGTTGTCCCCGCCCTGTTAGAACGTCTCGAAAGTAACGATGTAGCGCTTTCTAAAAAAGCGGCGATCGCCTTGGGATATTTGCGATCGCCCCAAACCATTACACCCCTGATCGAAGCTGTCAAAAATCCCAACCGCCAAATTCATTGGCAAGCCGCCGCCGCCCTAAGTTGGATTGGTAGCGCCGAAGCGATCAAAGCTTTAGTGAAACTCTTAAGTCATCCCTCAATTCAAGTTCAAGCCGCCGTGGCAAAAGCATTAGGAAGAGCGAGTTTACCTGCGGTATCGCCCTTAGTTGAAGCCCTAAAGCATAGCGATGATATGGTCAAAGTCCATGCTGCCCATTCATTAGGGCAAATTAGCTCACCGCTCGCCGTCACCACCTTAATTGATGCACTGCAACATGGCAGCAAGTCCGTCCGCTTTGAAGCAGCATGGGCGCTAGGACAGATAAAGTCACCTTTAGCAGCCAATGCTCTAGCCAGTTTACTCACCGAAAATGATATTGGGGTCCAGTCTCAAGCAGTACAAGCCCTGAAAAATATTGGCGTTCCCGCGATCGCACCCGTAGCGAATATGCTTCGCAATCCTGCTAGCAACACGCGCAGTGTCGCCGCCCGCACCCTAGGACAAATTGGCATGGAAGAAGTAGTGCCGTTACTTGCTCAAGTCCTCAAGGATGATGAATATGCCTATGTCCGATGTGATGCCGCTCTTGCCTTAGGTGAAATTGGAACCCATGATGCCGTATATTATCTTTCACAATCGATGCGCGATCGCGATCGGGCTGTGCGCGGTGCTGTATCTAGAGCTTTGGTGCAGATAAATTCTCCTGAAGCACAGGAAATCTTGCAAAATGCTAAACAAAACGTCGCCATACCAAACTATTCCGTGTCGAATTTTAGAGATTTTAACGAAGACTCAGATTTCACCATAATTCAAGGTTAATGTCTATCAAAATCGCAGAGACAAGTAGTATAGAAAAGAGTTTAAAAGTGCCGCAACGCGGCACTTTTAAACTCTTTTCTGGGTTTCAAATTTTGGTTGTGAAATGAGCGCAGATAAAATTGCTAGTTCGATCGCTTTTTTAAAGCAAATTTTTCCAGATCGGCAGAATCTTGATGAAGGTAAATTCGATCAAACTCAACTTGTGGCGACTTTGGGCGATCGCACGATTACTTTGGGGCGCGATCCTAGTTGTGAAGTGGCAATCAATATTAATATTTACGGCGCTGTATCGCGTCGTCATGCCGAGATTCGTCCGATTTTTGCCAAGCATCAGTTTCAGGGTTGGGAGATATGTGATCTGAATAGTGCCAATGGTACTTTTATCAATGATCAACCCTTGTTCAGTTCTTGTCCGTTAGAGCATGGCGATCGCATTCAGTTGACTAAAGGTGGACCACAATTTTTATTTGAACTAGAGTCCGCACCTGCGGCGACAACGTTAAATAGAGATTTAAGAACTGATTATGGGCTGCGTCCGCGATCGCAAATTACCAGTATCACCTTCACAAAACTATTACCAATTTTCTCGACAGATAACAATCTTTGGAAACAAACCTATCTCTTACCAGGAATTACCACGGTTGGTTTTGTGGTAATGATGTTTGCTTTTTTAGGACAACCACGATTATTTAATATCACTATTTCTGTCTATATCAGTCTCGCCGCCTATTATTTTGTCTATCAAATTTGTGCCAAAACTAAGCCTTGGTGGATCATCATCGGCGCGGCGCTATTCACGACTTTAGTGATTCAAAGTCCCATTTTGCAAATTTTCATCTGGTTCTTCTACAAAATATTACCAGGAACTCCACCAACGGGACAGGTCAGTTTTGTCAGTGTCTTAATTGCCATGTTTTTTGGTGCAGGCTTGATGGAAGAATTACTTAAATCGCTACCAGTGTTCGGGCTATGGTTAATCGGATTACAGATGGACAGAAAATGGCGATCGCGAGTAGGTATCAGTGAGCCATTAGATGGAATTTTGATTGGTGCAGCCTCAGCGATCGGCTTTACATTGGCAGAAACATTAGGAGGCTATGTACCGAATATCGTCCAAAGTATCACCACTCAAATAGGCAGTACGGATATCGCCGAGCTTACGGGTTTACAATTATTGATTCCCCGTGTCCTTGGTTCTGTGGCGGGGCATATGGCGTATAGCGGTTATTTTGGCTATTTCATCGGGCTGAGTATTCTCAAGCCTTCTCTGCGTTGGCAAATTCTCGCGATCGGCTATCTCAGCGCGGCGTTACTTCATGCATTTTGGAATACAAGTGCTTTGATTAGTTTTTGGCTATTAGCTTTGGTGGGTGGTGTTTCCTATGCTTTTTTAGTAGCTGCCATTCTCAAAGCCCATAGTTTTTCACCTAGAAAGTAAAAACGTAAGGATAGATGGCGCGAAGCGCCATCTATCCTTACCCATACCGCGAAAGTAAGTAATAAGTAACTCACCTTAAGGATAAGGAGAAAGCTATAAGACTCTCACCCCTAGCCCCTCTCCCAAAACTCCCATTAAGGGGGAAGGGGAGGGTCTACGGTTAGAAGATAAGGCTGTTGCTGACGGAAGCAATGTTTGCGTTGTTTACTGTTAGTAAATTAACCAGATTATTAGCATTCCCTAAGCCATCGGGCGAAACTTGGACAACTGTGTTTGTGCCGAGTTGTTGAAAACGGATAATTCCATCAGCGATCGCATTAGCCTGGATTATTCACGAAGGAGAAGAAGAGAAACGAGAATAAAATGAAAACAG
>JBAXTW010000225.1:0-5230 GCA_037129985.1 Pseudanabaena sp. ELA645
ATGTGCTCAATCAGCAGATTTTAGCGGCAGTCTTACCGATTCTCATGGCTCGCTTCCATTAAAGATGTCTAGCAGTTTACTGGGCGGTATTTCTATGAAATTGGAGAGCTTGCCGCCTATGGAGACTAGGCTAGAGCTAACTCTATGTTCGACACCTTCGAGGCTAAATTCTGTGATTTTTTGTTTTGCCTAACGCGATCGCTCTTGGCGGCGTTTCCATTGGTAAGTATTTCTTTTGATTGAGATTATTTGATAGAAAGCATCTATCAGGAAATCTAGAAATCCTTGAAAGTGCGATTACTTTGGGGTTGAGGGAGTGGTGGTGTCATGTTTTTTTACAGGCTTTGAATATCACTATCTAAACCAAGTTCTTGCAAGGATACTTTTGTCTCTTCTAATCTCTGTTCTGAAATTTCACCTTCAACTACCACATTAACTGTAAGTGTTAGTTTTAAGTCTTTATTAGCAGAAAATTTGGATAGTACCTTTGTATAAAACTGTGTCCACTTCTGTGGCGTAACTTCTCCAGACCATGTAAGTTGAGTTGGCTGAGATGGTAATTTCTCCTTTTTAAGCGGTTCGGGTGGCAATTTATTATCATCTTTAGCAGTTGGAGTCTTTTGGATCGCATAACTAACGGTGCTAACGATCGCACCAACGGTAGCAGTAATCGTAAAGTTGCCAGAGATTTCGCCAGCAATTATGGTTCCTTGCTGATCGATCGTGCCGCCTGTGGCTGTCCATTGAACATTGGTGATCGCAATGTCTTGATTGCGTTGATCGAATCCTTTTACCGTGAATGTTTGCCCTTGATTTGGTTTAAGGGTGACATAGCTAGGGGCGATCGCTAATCGGGTTAAGCGAGGCGGATCTTCCTGTTCTTTTTTGTACTGTTCGGCATCTTCCTTTTTGATTAGATAAATGTCTTCGGAAATTTCTACGCCGTCAAGGTCTAGAGGTGAGTCTTGGAAATAAAAGGGTTGATATTTACCATCGGTCGTCTTGCCAACATAGGCAAAACTGCCCTCTTTTACACCTTTAACGATGGTGTTTTTGATGACATTGCCATTGAGGAGACGGGGAAAACTGGGAGACGAGAAAAAGACATCACGGATGGCTTTGGTACTCCATTCTTTGTATACCAGTGACCAGTTACGTTCTAAAAAACGCGGGGCGATCGCATCTTGGATTGCATCTTCAATTTTGAGTCGATTGAGAATAAGTGTGGTGATGGACTTAGAACTATCGGCACTACTAGATGAACCTGCGCCCATGTCAACGGTTTCTAGCTGATTATCTTTACCGAGTAACACGACGTGCTTATACGATCGCCATACGGCCTCTTGAACGTCACGTTCTGATTTTTTAAGGCTTTCACTCAGTTGTCGCTTCTGCACATCATTTAAGGTTTCCCCTTCTTGATCTCGAATATTTTCCCAAGCTAGAACTTTACGCGCTTCATCTCTGAGTAGGTTTTCAGAATCAGCGATCGCAAAAATTACGGCGCTTTTGTAAGTACGATCGGATGTGCCAGATTCACGAATTAGCTTTTCGATAAATATTAAGGTGCTGGGATCGTTCATGGAGCGATCGATGGATAAGACGGCCAAAGTTAATTTGGGAATATTCGGGATGTCACCGGATTGGGTGGGAAAGTATTTAACACTGATGTCTATGCTCGATGGGGTTTTAAATGCTGTTTCAACTTCACTGGCAATGCGTTTGCTAATGTTATCTGTTTGGACACTGGCGAGACGATCTGCCAAGATTTTATTTAAGTTTGGCGAAAGGCTGAAATGATATTTTGTGCTTTCAACAATGAGATAATAGCAGTCTGTTTTCAGGGTGTCTAAGACTGACTCCACATCACCAATATTGATACTAGAGTCAGCGATCGCTAGGCGGATTTCAGGTAAGGTTGCTTCGGCACGCACGACACCACCATTAGACTCAAAGAAAATTGTGGTTGCGGCTTTACGATGCAATCTAGCTTTTTTTATTGCATCAGTTGATTCAATATCTAAACGAATGGCATGGGAGCCTTTTTTACCACAGATGTCGGTTGTGACTGCGGTATCCAGACGACCTTCACCCATTTGTTCAAACACTGCGGAACGAAATATTGGATCGTCTAGTGGGGCTGTACCTAGTGTAATTAGGGCATCTTTATGATTGCCTTCAAAACCTTCTTTATAGGCGTTGGATACCCATAGAGCCAAGAGCCGCAAAATGCCCCGTGTACGCTGAAATCTGGGTAATGCTGCCCATTTGCGTTCAAAGACGGATAGGACGGTGGGATGAAAGGGATAGGTCGCGGCAAAGGCTTCGCGGGCATTGTCGATGGGAAACCAGCTAGGCAATAGGGTGCGATTTTCCACAGCCCAATCTGCATATTCGTTACAAGTGGCGATCGCTTCTTTGGGTAACATGATTTTGCCGTCAGCAGTTACGGCTCGTTCATCCCATTCAAATAAGCGTCTGCGGATAATTTCTGATGCTTCCGCTTCGGCGGACATGACTACTGCTTTGCCCACTCGATCGAGCATTTTTTTGAAGCGTTGCTCATCGGCTTCATCGGCGGCGGTGTACTCCATTACGGAAGCAGGGATTGAGGCAATCAGGACAATGTTATCTTCACCTCTAGCGGTTTCTGAGAGAGCTTGCATAAAGTTGTAGAGGCGATCGTGATAGCCTTTGCTGCGATAGGTAGAGACATAGTTCAAAATCTCATCCATCAAAATCAGGCAGGGCTTATCTTTGGGTAGAAATGCACGAATGACATCGCCTTTGGGTTCGATAAATTGGGCATCATGTTCGGCAACGATTTTAAAAGCTTCTTCACCGCCCAATTGAAAGGCAATTTCACCCCAAGGAGTTTTGCGTAATGGGGTTCCGTCATTACCGCCCCGACCAGTTACTGAGTCAAATTCTGTGCCGACAAAAACTGCAACATGGGCAGTGGGTAAGGTTTTAATATCTGCTTGTTCGATGATTTTGCGAACCCCAGACCATGATTCGGCAGCTTGTCCATTTTTGGCTAGATGGTAGAGCAGTGCGAGGGCATGGGTTTTACCACCACCAAATTGTGTGGCGAGGTTATAGACAGCGTTGGCTTCAGTTTTGACACCAGAGAGGCGGCGCACAACTTGTCCTGCAAATTCGGCAAGCCAATGGGTGAGATAGGTGCGGCTAAAGAATTTTTGCGGGTCTCGGTAGTCAATGGGGGCGCGATTTTCCCGCACATGATCGAGATTAACGGCAAATTCGGAAGCATCGAGGGGGCGGTTGTGCCTGAGATCTTCGCGTGGGGTGAGTCCTTCAATTTTGTACCAAGGTTTTAGTGCCATTGTTTTAGTTCTGTGGTTTTGTGCTAATGAAAGATAGGAGAATCCCGATAATTTTGTCGATGTTGTTGATGTAGTGGTCGGTGAGGTCGATCGCTACGTTTTGCTCAGAAATTTGCAGAAATTTCCAGATTTCACCTGATGTGACAATGCCGTAAATTGTGTCAATGTCGTTGTTTTCAAGTTCGTTAAATAATTGGGCGGCTAACATTTCGGCGATACATTGTCCTAGTCCTGATTTGATATCTTCGTTTTTGGCTTCAACGATCGCAATGACTGGGGCGCTAATCATCAGTTGTTGTTTAGATAAACTAATTAAATAATCACAATAGCCTGACAAGCCTTGTTCGGGACTGATGCTAAATTCTGTGCCAGAAAATAAGCTGATCGGGATAGGTGATCGCCGTCTGAGTTCCAACAAAGTCGGAGCAATTAAAAATTCCGATCGCGCTTTTTCGGTGTTGATGGCGAGGGCTAGGGGAATATTTTCGGTAAGGATGCGTTTGAGGTCGTCACTGGGGGCGATCGCTTGGACATGGGCAAACAGATCGATTTTTTCTTCGATTTGTAAATGAAAGTCTTTTTCGACTTGTCTGAGGGTGAAGTTACTATAGGGCATTGGTTTCGGCAGGGAAGTTAATATTTTCGTAAAGAATTGAGAGGGAAAAAGTTAGGTTTAGGCTGGTGATATGAATTTCTGGATCGTTAATGGCAAAGTCAAGTTGCTCGATCGCAATGGATAGATATTCCCAAGCTAAGTCGCTACGGCGTTGGTATATTTCAATTCTGGGGCGATCTGGGGTGATCAGGATATAGGTTTGCAGAGTTTCGATCAGCATATAGTGTTGCTGTTTGATGCCGCGATCGCGGGCTTCGGTGGCGGGTGACAGCACTTCAACAATGATTGTGGGATATTGCAAAAAGTCACGGGCAAAGCGATCGCGATCGTCGCAGGTGACAATCAGATCGGGATAGTAGTATTTGCCTGATGGGGTGGTGACTTTAGCATCGCTGATGGCGACTTTGCAGCCTTTGCCGCGCAGGTGGGGAATTAGCAGGGCTGCAAGATTGGCGGAAATTTGGCTATGGGGAATTGTGCCGCCTGTCATGGCAATAATTTTGCCGTTTTCGTACTCGTGTTTGGTATCTTGATCGGCTTCCCATGCTAGATATTCGGCGGGGGATAAGGGCAAGTGATCTTTCTGTGTTTGAGCAATCATTGAGTAAACCTCCTAGAGTCCTAACCCTTTTTTACGCGCCAGCAAGCCATCAACCCAGCGTTTTTCGTCAGTACCCGCAGGATAGAGTGCTGAGAAGGACTGGGCTAGTTGCCAAAATCTGGTGTCGTTGCCAATGCCTTCATCGACGAGAAAGCGTTTGAGGGCTTCACTGCGTCCTGAGTTGAAGAGCAGCATGGCTTGGTGTACTTTGTCGCAAACGGTTTCACCGATACGGCTAATTTGAATTTCGCCATGTTCGTCTTCGGGGAGTTCGGCAAGGATGCCTGTAATGGTTAGTTGTTTGTCACCTTTTGCTTTTTTCTTGGGGATGTCGGGGATAAGGCCTTCTTTGCCAAAGAGGTAGGCGGCGCGTTCTTTGACGGGTAGCAGTCTGGCTTTGTCGCCTTTGACTTCGACGAGATGGGTGAGGGTTTCGAGATGTGCGCCGAGTCCTTGGGCGATTTTACGGGCGGCATCATATTCGAGGCTAAAGCCTGTTACTTTTGCTTTTTTGCCTGTATTTTCTTCATCGTCATCATCAGTTTCATCTTCCTGTAGCACAGATATCTTGTCTGTATCTGTGGTATTTGCGCCACTGGGTGAAGGATCGGCGGAGAGTGTCCAGAGCCACATGGCGGTTAGGCGGGCATCTTCTTCAAAGTTGGA
>JBAXTW010000226.1:0-5196 GCA_037129985.1 Pseudanabaena sp. ELA645
CCCCCCTAATGGCACGTTCATCCATTTTTTGCTTCAAATTTGTCCAAAGTCCAATGGATCATCATCCTGAATTGTTCAATGTCTACAATCGCGTAGTAATCGATCTAGCTACCCATGATGTAGATGGAATTAGCAATCTAGATATTGAGCTAGCGAAAAAGATTGACACTCTATAGCTTAACAGCTATTTCTATCCGCAATTGATCAGGCTGCATTGATAGCGAAGAATTAAACGCTCTTCTTGTATGCAGCCCAACCACCAAGATCAGAAATATCAATCCAGTTAAACTTCTCAATCAATTCTTGAGGATAGAGAAAAGCGGTAAGAACTTCGCCATCTTCTAAATAAACATCTGACGGATACATATTCGGCGGTTCATTGTTGGCAAGATATTCAAATTCACTATCCTGCATCTCATAAACTTCTCCAGGGATGGAAATTCCACCTGTCTCAACTTCATAAATTGCGGGATGCCAACCATTACCTGCGGAATGAAGTCGATAGCGTGATTGAGTATTGGCGGAGCGCATAAACTTAGCCCCTTGCAAATTGCCATGATCGGGTTGTCCTCGAAGAGCCGAACCACAGATAAATACTCGTCTTGTACCGTTGGATGCTGTCATAAATAGCAATACTAAAATTATCGAGTGAGCGTTATTCGAGTATATTATCTCATTGTATACAGTATGCAGTTAATTGGCTGATTAAACTTATGTCTGGGAAACTCTCGACCCATGTTCTTGATACAGTGCATGGATGTCCTGCAAACAACATGCAGATTGAACTGTGGGCGATCGCGATTGATCAGCAAACAACAGATCAAACAACAGAACAAAAAACTTTGCTCAAAACCCTATATACCAATCAAGATGGTCGTACGGACGAGCTATTGCTAAATGCAGAAGAAATGCAAGTCGGTATTTATGAAATTTGGTTTAACGTTAGTGATTATTTTGCCACTGATCAAGTTCCACAGACCGAGCCAGCTTTTTTAAGTCGAGTTCCGATCCGTTTTGGCATTTCGGATATTAGAGATCGCTACCATGTGCCTTTACTCGTATCCCCTTGGGCTTACAGTACCTATCGCGGTAGCTAATGGGTCATAGTCTAAGTAAGTAGGCTTAATTAATTGCTGTAGGTGAAATTTTCAGCTAAAATGAAAACTTAAACTGAGCTTAGATTATCGAAAATATTTAGGAGTGACCACTTTGGACGTAACTCAACTATTAGAACTATACGGACAGGGACATCGCAATTTTGCCAATATAGATCTTAGTAATGCTGAGTTGCGTAATGTCAGCCTCACGGGAATTGACCTGCGCGGATCGACTTTGAACAAGGCTGATCTCAGTAGTGCAAACTTGATTGAAGCAAACCTGACAGGAGCCAACTTGGTCGATTGCAACCTCAGAGGTGCGCTGCTCCGCGATGTCAATTTTTCGGATGCTGATCTAAGTTGGGCAAATTTCACTTGGTCAAATTCATCCAACAGCAAATTTATTCGCGCTAATCTTAGTGTTACCAATTTTAGTGGGGCAAACTTAATTGAAGCTGATTTTACGGGTGCAATCCTAAAAGGTTCAAATTTACGCGGTACGAATTTACGCGGGGCGATATTACAGAATTTGACAGCTTGTGAAGATACTGAGTTTACGGGCGTGAGAAATTTAGACGATCGCACACGCTCATATCTATGCACAATCGCCTGTGGTATGCATCCATTCACTAAAAATAACAGCCGACAAACCCTAGATTGTCCAAATTAAAACAAAGCATCGTACAGAACATGATTTTTGTTCTAAGGTTTTTCGGTGATTTTTAGTAAATAGGGAAAAGAATTATTTTCTTCATAAGAGCCAATCCAGACTTCATAGGTTCCTGCTAGCCAATCACCGCTAATGACAGGGTTGCGATCGCTGACATCATCGCTGCACCAACTGCCCCCAGGTCCACGCACCAGCATGATCGTATCGCCAGAGCTTTTGACTTGCAGCTTGAGGTAGCGAAACGGTTTGGTCAAAGTAATTTTGTGATCGGCTACCTTATCAATAAAACCAATACAGGCTCCTGTTTCTGTCGATTTACGCCCCGATGTTTTCTGCGTTTCCACCGTACCGCCACTAATTCCCCGCAACTCAATCTCTTTGGGTGAAAAACTAGGCGCGATCACGATATCCTCAAACATTTTCACGAAGCTAGCTTTTTTATTTGCAGTAATCTCTAGGTTCTCTGGTTGGGCTATGGGGCGGGAAATTTCAATGTTGGTTGTTTCTTGTTTGGGCTGCGATCGCACAGGTGTTGCCATAGCCAACATCGCGGTAGTTATAGCTGTTAGGGTAATTAGCGATCGCACTGCAAATTTTCTCATGACACAAATATATTGGCTCTAAGACGTAGATTTTAGCATTCTGTCCCAAAAACTATTCGCTTTCAGGCTCTGCTTCGTCATTAATAATTTTTTGAAGATCCAAAAAGAGATTCAAGACGATTACGACTTACTACATCCACAATGGTGATCTCTCTGTCTTGTGATTTGAATACAATTCGATAATCACCTGCTCCTCTGGCAATGAAATGGTTGGGGATGGACGGATTAAGTTTATAGATCTTAGCTTTTGTGCAAATAGGAAAATCTTCTAAGCATTTGATTGTATTAATGATTTGCTCTTTATCTTTACTGGGCAAAAAGTCAATGGCAATTTGAGCCTTATCCAGAAAGGTAATACGATTTTTTTGAAATTTTGGGCTATTAATTTTAAGACTTGAGTTCATGCAATCAATGCCTCTCGAAGAAATCTTGGAGCTATTATCCTATGTGTATCATATCGCGATCGCTAGCCTATCCCATGTTGAAGTGATTTTGTTTCTTTACTATTTTTAAATAGTGCTTGACATTTGTTCCGTTAGTAAATTATATTAAAAAGTGTCTAGGAAACACAGACCGCACTAGATCAATAGATACCTATTGCGTATACGTTAACTAAATCAAATAAAAAAGCAAGCAGATGCTGATAACACCTACTTGCCTATTGTTTTAGAGATAACGCTCTAACGTTTAGAGATAATCTTCAGGGCAATCACAGTTGGGTAAGCGATGTCTCTTGCAGTCTCAGGTTTAATATTTTGGGTATTGAGTCCAAAAGTTAAACCCGACAAAATGCCTAACGCTAAAAACGCTGCAATTTCTTCTTGCATTTGTTTATTTCCTAAGATTGAGTTGATTATTTGACATAGCTCGATTAAAAATTTGTGTACTCAACAAGATTCCAGGCTTATGAGTCCATTCTTTTTAAACGAGATAGTACCCGCATATTAACATAATGGATTGTGACATGTCCATTGTTTTTTGCTGTGTAATTGAGTAAAAATCTTTGACTGACTTATCTCGCTTTACAGCATTAGTCATAGTACTGCGATTAACTAATGGCAAAACTCTACTATCGCGGCATGGCAGAGCAGAACGGCAAACCGAAAATAGGTCGGAGCGCTAGACTACTGGGAGTTAGACCTAGCATTGATATAAATATTGAGCAAATGTCTGTAGGCTATCTCGACGAACAAGGGTATTTGTTAGCAGAGTCAGAACGCGAAATTCGAGGGGGGTTTGTCACCGTTGCAATTAGAGATTGTAAAGGAATGTCCGTTTCTCTCTGCATTGATGGTTTACCAGATTTTCGTAAACCTGCCAAATTTGGCGGAACAGGTAAAGATCCTCTTTGGCAAATTGACGATAGCTACATCACTGGAGATTTAGAAGCGATTCAAGATAGTGCTACACACGTTAGCATTTTGCCAAGAACCACAATGTCTCTAGCAAAGTACGAAGCCGCCTTAGCCAATACCCAAAACTATTGGGAAAGAGTTGATTAGCAATATATGCGAATAGGAGTCTTTAAAGATGGCATGGATATTTAGTTTGTCAGCAGAATGTGGTTCTGAAGAGCAAAATGCAAACGAATTTGCTCAATATTTCGACGGGCTAGTATTGACATTTGCCAATCATCAACAATGTAAATGCCGCGCCGAAACCTTTCAAGATATCGAAGAAAACTGGTGGTGTCGAGTTTTGCCAAGCAATATTAGTGAAATTGGCATCGATAGCCCTGAAAGCGCATATTCCATGACAGAGCTAGGGATTTTAATGTATCAATCTCTAAAATTTGCCCCAACCTTTCGCTATACCCTAGTCGGCGTTGAAGTCGATGAATTCCGAACCTATAACGAACTCATCGAAGACTTGCCTAATTTAGCTATCTCTGGATTAGTCCTAGCGAAATCAATCCCCCAAGATTTAGGCATATTGCCATCTTTCCAACCCTTTAGACCTAATTACGTCTGGCGACCCTACGCAGGTGAAATTTACAATCCTTTAAAAACATCCCCAGATCTAAAAAATAAGCTCAATCAACTTTTGGCTGTAGCTTGAGCTTGTCAGGTAGTTAAATTTTTTAACTTGCTATCAATGGCGCACTTAGTTCCACCAAAAGTTTCTCGGTGACAGCAATAAGCTCATTCACAGAATTATCTGTAAGTTGCGAAGTCTTGAAACCATGAGCGATCGTATTACGCAACGAAAGGGCATTCATCAATAACTGGTAATCAGATCGAGAAATTACACCTTCATAGGTTAAATATTTAACTAAATACTGCGGGTTGAAATTCTTTAAACTTAGCTCCTCTTTTTCCGCAAGAAGTCTCAGAGTTGCCTCAACTAAAGACCAAGAGTATAAAACTGCTGATTCTAGATTTTGGGTGGTAATTTGTTTTGCTACCGACAACCTTGCTTCTATGTCCTGAATTTGGAGAGAGCCTTCAGAATGAGGCAGAGCAATTGGCGTATCGTCTGGATTGAGCATGACAAACTCTAATCGCCAGCCCTGCTGTTTCTCTAAAACTTCGGCTAAGCTACTTAAATATTGAGTTGATGAGGAATTAAGCGAAGAAGCAGAATTTATTTGAACCACGACAGATTCATCACCTCGGCGCACAATCATATCTGGACGATAGTTTTTAAGAAAAACAGGTGTATCGTCAGGGTTTGGATGAAACGCAACTTCATAACCCTGATTACGATAATCCTCCGCAACCTTCAGTAGTTGTTCTCTTGCTAAATTTACTGTCTGAGTTGTTGTCATGCCAGTAAGCTAATCGGCATTTAAGTTGCAATATCACAATTATTGCCTTTATTTTTTATT
>JBAXTW010000227.1:0-5113 GCA_037129985.1 Pseudanabaena sp. ELA645
GGCTTGTTGTTCTCATAATCTTCACGTTTTGTTACTTTAGCCAGCGTGTACTAGTTGATTCGGCAAGGGTACGGAACTGCTCCTCGCTCTGACGCATGGTTTCCACGGCGCGATTGTACTGCTCATATTCGATCGCATCACCATGCTCTGTCGCCGTAGATAGCATGATTTCTAAATCGCTCTTATCCCGATAGACAATTTCTAGGATCGATTGCAACGTAGCCTGCGCCATCTTGCGCTCGATAATTTCATTTTTTAATCTTTTATTAACATCTAATAATTCTGACTCAACAAGATCGCCATGTTCAACCGCAGTTAACAGGGAGTTCTCTAGATCGCAATTATCCCCTTGCAGTCGGCTGACCTCCTTTTTTAACTCTTTAACTTGTTGTTGAAGAGCCTGTAAATCCTTTAGAGATCCCGCTTCAGAAGTTTTAGGATTATTCATAGAGTCAAATTCGTTGTATTTCTGCAAATATTCATAAAAACCGCAAAATGAAAATCGCAAATACAATCGTTAAATTTATATTGAGCAATTATATTTTAATACTTAATTAATTATCTAGTCCTTTCCAAGTGAATAATTACAACGCTTTGCACAGCTTAGTCGCGAAACACTAAAGCAATTTACTTTCACAAATTTATCTGGGTTTAAGCTCAGATAATCATGATATTAAAAATAACTTTGACGATAGTTGATAGATGTGGTAAGGTGCGCTACGCTACTAATCCCAATTGCCCAAGTAGTTAGTTATTTGATTTCTATGAGTTATCAATCCCAGACATACGCGATCGCTAGTCGCCAAGAAGATTTAGAGAGATATCTGCTAGATTCATCTCTCGTTGACCGTGAACAGTTGGCGGTTGCCAAACGTTGGCAAGAAAGGCAAGAGGGACCATTGCTAATGGTTTTGTTACAGCTTAGTTTTATTGACCTCCAGCAGTTTAGTGGACTACTTGACTGGTCAGGTTCGAGCCGATCAGCTTATTGAGCTATCTGTAAAAGGATTCGGCGGGCAAAGCCCGCCGAATCCTTTTGGGATTTTATTAAATTTTAGCCGCCGCTTACGGGCGGAATTAGTGCTACTTCATCGCCATTATCAAGAACTCTATCTGGTTGCACAAAGTTGAGATTAACGGCATATCTTGTAAGCGATCGCCATCGTTCGAGGTTGGGATGTTGACTGACGAGGTGATCGAATATTCGTGAAACGGGCGCAGCCGCCTCAAGCGTAATTTGCATTTCATCGGTGGCAAATACTTCTTGGAAAATTGCAAATAGTTTTACCTTGACATAAATATTTTCAGAAAGCGGCTCTTGATCCATGATTTTCATTCATTTTTAGCGAATAATCTGTGATGCATAATATTGAGGGCAAGTCTTGAAGACATGATCTACACAACATCAGCTTTTAAACGTTACAACCATCTTACTTCTTGGATGTCTGCACGCCAATTTTCTTGATTCTAAAACCAAAACGTAGTAAACCTAAAAAAAATATCACAATTTAAAGGGCAACATTAAACTGTTCTATGGAAAATCACCTGTTTGGGGTTTCTTTGTTATTGTCGAGGGGCTTAAAATATTTTTAAAACCATCAAAATAAACCTCATGGGCAAAAACAAAGAAAAATCAACTGATAAAGAATTATCTGGCTCAATTAACATTGGTATTTCTGAAGATGATCGTACTGCGATCGCCGATGGACTATCACGGTTACTCGCTGATACCTACACTCTTTACCTCAAAACCCACAACTTCCACTGGAATGTGACGGGACCAATGTTTAATACCTTGCACCTCATGTTTGAAGGGCAGTATACCGAACTCTCCTTGGCAGTTGACCTCATTGCTGAGCGCATCCGTTCCCTCGGAGTGCCAGCACCTGCAACCTATAGTGCCTATGCCAAGTTGACTTCAATCCCTGAGACTGAAGGTGTTCCCAAAGCAACGGAAATGATCAAGCTCCTTGTCGAAGGTCAGGAGGCAGTCATACGCACTGCGCGGTCTATTTTCCCAATCGCTGATGAAGCTAATGATGAACCAACCGCCGATCTATTAACCCAACGGATGCAAGTCCATGAAAAAACAGCATGGATGCTAAGAAGTTTACTTGAAGAATAACTCTAGATTAAGTCGCAAGTTGCGATCTAGTTGCGATATACAATGCGCGGCTTAATCTGCGATAGGATAACCTTCTAGCCAGCAAGTATTTCCATCGAAGTTGAACAATCCGATTTTCTTAATATTTTTCTCGACATTTCTTTTGTTGTTGCAAGTCCCCGCGACACTTGTACTACTCAAAAGACTCAGCACCGCCCGCGATCGCACTGCGCCTTTATTGCCTTTAGACAATGCGGAGGAAGAATTAGCGAAACAACATCCCAAGGTTTCGATCGTGATCCCCACCCTCAACGAGATCGATCGCTTACCAACTTGTCTCGAAGGATTGCGCGATCAAGCCGCTAAGGAAATCATAGTCGTGGACAGCCGCTCGCAGGATGGCACACCTGAATATGTCCAGAAATTACAACAGGATTTTCCCATACCTTTAAAATTGATTACCGATGATCCACTGCCAGAGGGCTGGGTTGGTCGTCCTTGGGCGTTGCATAATGGCTTTCTGAATAGCGATCCCAGTAGTGAATGGGTACTGGGTATCGATGCCGATACGCTTCCACAAAAAGGATTAGTGGCAAGTTTTGTCCAACAAGCAACAACCGATAACTTCGATATCGTCTCGCTGTCTCCAAAATTTATTCTCAAAACTGCTGGTGAACAGTGGCTGCAACCCGCACTATTAATTACATTAATTTTTCGCTTTGGCGCAACAGGCGATCAAACTCAATTTACAAGCGATCGGGTAATGGCAAATGGTCAATGTTTCCTATCGAAACGTGCCAAGCTAGTCGAACTAAATGGCTATGAACTTGCCAAATCATCATTTTGCGACGATGTCACCCTCGCTAGAGCCGCCGCCCAGCGTGGAGCCAAAGTCGGCTTTCTGGATGGAGCAGCATTAATGCAAGTGCGGATGTATACCTCAATGGCAGAAACATGGAAAGAATGGGGGCGATCGCTCGATCTCAAAGATGCCTCGACTCCAATCCAAACCTTTACAGACTGCCTGCTACTCACTGCTGTGCAAGGGCTACCAATTCCTTTACTAATAGCATTTGTAATTTGGCAACCAGCGCCATCACTATTCATAAATATCTTATTTTGGCTGAATGCCTTTCTCGTATTCATTCGATGCTTACTAATATTTGGCATCCGCACCAGCTATACCGAAGTTGGCTTCTGGTTTTGGCTATCCCCCCTCGCCGATCCCTTTGCCGTAATCCGAATCTGGATTTCAGCATTTACTACACCAAAAAGCTGGCGTGGTCGCACTTACAGCAACTTTCAAGCAAATGAGCCAGAAAAAATTGTTTGAACACAACGTAAAACAGCACTTTTAAAAAATCTGACTTTGACCTTTAGCCAATACGATTATTTGACTGGCGATCGCCATAAATTTCAAAATAATCAAAATAAATCGCAAACATCATCCTAAAGACGTATAACAAAGTATTAAAATTCCCCACAAACCAGTAGACATTTTAAAATTATCGATGTATAGTATAGAAGTGTGAGGAGCGAACAAAGCAAAAAGACTAGGAACGAAACAGGGAAAGTAACCTAGTCTTTTTGCTCTGGTTACCGTTAATAATAAAAAGAGATCAGTCATTGACTGGTCTCTTTTTTATTGTCTATCCTAAAACTAAGAAATAGGGGCGCAGCCAAGCCTCATGCCTCTATTTCTTAACTGAGAAGAAGATTATCGTTTTTTAGGATACAAGATTAGCCAAGTCTTACCAGTACAAATGGCGGTATCACTAGGCTAATAAACTCTTTTTCCCTGTTTACATTCCAATCGCTAAGCTCCTCTACGGTTGGATGACGTATCCAACTGTCAGCAATCCACGACTGGACAAGTTGGGTGTTGTCCTCAGTCAGTGCAACTCCCACATCCACAATATCCAGCATTGCCCCAACGACAATTACCCTTGCTCTAGCGGCATGAGGAGACAGCCAATCCCATATCGCCACATCCACCATTTTTACTAAATCATCTCTTAAATTACTCACTAAAATTCCTCATCTTCATCAACTACAACCGATGCACTTACATTCGTATCAGCACTAACAAGCTCTAAATACTTTTCTTTGATCGCCTTAACATCTTGCCACGTTAGCCACTTAGGACTACCTTGCTCACGACTCTGGTTGCGTAGTAAATAGGAGGGATGAAATATTGGCATCACTAAACGCCCTTCCCACTCTAGCCATTGACCACGAATTTTAGAAATACCACGCTTTTCACCCATAATCGATTTAAGCGATGTCGCTCCCGTCAGCAAAATGATTTTGGGATCAATTAACCTGATCTGCTCTAATAAATAAGGCTTACAGGTGTTTATTTCAATCTCAGTAGGAACACGATTATTGGGGGGGCGACATTTGACTGTGTTGCATATATAGACATCCTTGCTTGTATCAAATCCCACTGACTCCAAAATTTTATCCAGAAGCTGTCCCGATTTGCCAACAAAGGGTAATCCCGAAAGATCTTCTTGTTCGCCAGGAGCTTCACCAATGATTAATATTTTTGCCCTGCGATCGCCTCTTTCGACTACAACATTAGTCCGAGTTGGCGCAAGTGGACATTTGTGACAGTTACAAGCAGCTTCACGCAATGCGTCCAGACTCGCAAATTGTTCGCCAACTGGTACAACATTGTTAACGGCGGGAGAATTTTTGGAAGAACGCCCAGTTTTTTTTGCTGGTGCAGCCATCTCGCCCCCTTCGGCTTGCGGAAGTTCTACCAAAGGAGTCTCCGATGGTGTGAGGTCAAACAGGCTCATTTGCTCTTTGTCAGTCATCAATTTGGTCGGTTATTTAATTTGCGATCGCAAAACAGCTCAAAATCACTAGCTAATATTGCAATATTATTGAAATATATAGACATAAGTTATGTTATATTATCAAATGCACGGCAGCTTGGCTCAGGTGGTTAGAGCGACGGTCTCATAATCCGTAGGTCCCGGGTTCAAATCCCGGAGCTGCTAT
>JBAXTW010000228.1:0-5084 GCA_037129985.1 Pseudanabaena sp. ELA645
CAACAGCTTGAAGACAAATCTCAACATCTAGAAACTAGAGTTGCCGCATTAGAAACAGAACTCGCGCAAATGCGACTGATGCTATCTGTATTTGTGCAGAAAAAAACACCTTGGTGGTTAAAAGTCGCAGGTAGCTTTGAAAACGATCCCACCTTTGACGAAGCAAATCGCCTCGGTCAAGAATGGCGCAAATCTGCTGAATAGAGCATCATGTATATTTTTGACACCGATCATCTCAGCCTCATTCAGCGCAACGGACAAGAAGGCAAGCGAATCTTAGCCAAACTTGCAGAGATAGAAGATCCTGAAGTTTCCGTTACCGTCATTACCTACGAAGAGCAGATTAGAGGAAGATTCGCTTTTTTAGCTAAGGCAAAAACATTAGATGAACAAATCTTTGCCTATCAAGGATTACAACAACTAGCAATCAATTACCAAGCGATCGCCATTGTTCCTTTTAGCCGTGCATCTGCCCTAGAACATCAACGCTTACGCAAAGCCTATCCCCGTCTAGGAAATATGGATCTCAAAATTGCCGCGATCGCCTTGACAAACAATGCAACTTTAGTCACCCGTAACAAATCAGATTTTGCACAAATTGTAGAGTTATCCATAGATGACTGGTCATAATTTATCCGTCCACATCCTACTCAAATCCAAAAATATCGAATAAAATCATCATCTGGCATGACCGAAGATGAATTAGTAGAAACATTTGTCAATCAAGAATCATGATGATATTGATTATTGATGCAAACATCCTTGCAAAATCCATTTTCAAAATCTTCAATCGCTTCCTGTGCTAGAAAATCTAACTTCCCCGACTCAATATCTCGAATTAATCGAGGTAGCAGGATGTAAATCGAACTATTTACCACCGTCTTAATATACTTAGCAACTACTATAAAATCCATCCCTGTATGATTGCTTGATAGAGTGCTTGGTAACGAGTGCGAGCTTTGAGCTTGGTTAGCACATTATTTAAATGGAACTTAACGGTGCTTTCACTAATAATTAAATGATTGGCAATATCCCGATCGCGTAAACCCTGAACTAGTAACCCTAAAATTTCTCGCTCTCGTTCTGACAATGGCGTTGGCAACTGAGGTAAACTGCTTTGGTCTTGAAGAGATGGCACAGTCTGAGTCTGGTTATAAGGAAGACTGATCAACAGTTGTAATACCTTCTGTTCTAGTCCTATTTGACTCTCAAGTTGACCACCCAAATAGGAAACCATCAAAGATACTAGTCCTAATTGCGATCGCAGCCAATGCTGATGCTCTTGTAAATCTCGGTTAGGTTCTACGACCATCGCTTCCAAGCTGATCCCATCTACGTCATAGGTCAATCGACATTGCCGACATTCTGACCGAGCTAATACTTCACAAGCTTGCAAAAAAACCTGCGCGTGGGAAGAGGCGATCGCCTCTTCTGTGCCAATCAGGGTTAAGCGTAACGGTTTTAAAATTGCGGCAAGTTGGTCTGATAGTGGAGTCTTTTCCCCATTGCCAGAAAAAGTAGATGATTGCTTTAGCTCCTGTTGATATTTCAAAGCCGTATCTAGGGCTATAGAGACTGTTGTGCAAAGTACTTGTAAAACTTCCAGAAATTCAGGTGTGAGTGCTGCATGACTAAAAGTAGCCAATACCCCAATCACGCGATCGCCTGCTATCAGTGGAAAACCTGCAAATCCCCGAATTTGATTAGCGATCGCCCATGCACGATCTTTAACCCAAGTTTCTTCAGCCAAATTATTGCTTAAAAAGGAAACTCGGTTATGAGCAATTTTTCCGACCTTATAAGCTCCCATTGGCACTCTGGCAAAGGAACCATCAATGCGATCGTATAGCCCTGAAGATGCGACAAGCTTTAAATTTGCGCCATCAGGCTCCACTAGCCAAATACGAGCAAAAGCCGAGTTAAATAGCTCAACTAAACCCTTGGCTGTCTTACGGCTAATGATTTCTGGCTCTAGACATCCCGAAAAGTTTTGGGCGATCGTATTTGCTTTTTGTAAATCAAATAAAAGTCTTGAGGAGTCCGATAATTCTCCGATCTCCATAGCCATACAGACCACCAAGAAAAAGAAGAGAATAATTTATTAAAGCCATATTCTTTCTCTTTTCTTTGTATCGTCAACTACCGAGTGATCTAACTCACCTTACGCAGAAAATTTTAAGACCCTCACCCTCGCTAGTCACATAACTTTTCACGCAAATAAGCGATCGCATAATGACTAGACTATATTAGATTTACAGTATATTTTTATTTCTCATTACAGTGAGGTCATCTAGATGAGAGCAGTGGAAGCTACGGGGACAATCGATCGCCAAGGACATTTATTGTTAGATCAACCTTTTGATGTGGATATATCTGGTCGTGTTCGTGTGATTGTGTTGTTTGCTGAACCAGTTCAGGAATTGGAAGATGATCCTGATGATACGCCTATTGAAGAGGTCGAGTTTGAAAAGGGCTTTTCAGCAAGCTAAGGCAGGGCAAACAAGACCAATCTCTGAAATGTGGGACGGAATCGATGCTGAGTGATAGTCCTTTAGTGTTGTAACAATCTAAAGATATGGGAATTGAAGTTACAGAAGATTATCGAAGTTTGTTAGTGGCGGTGAAGCATCGGATTCGTGCTGCTCAGTATGAGGCTTTAAAGGCGGTTAATCGAGAGTTAATGGCGCTTTATTGGGATATTGGTGAGTTAATCGTTACTCGTCAAGAAAGCGCTGGTTGGGGTAAGTCAGTGGTGGAACAATTAGCTCAGAATTTGCAGATAGAATTTCATGGTATGGCTGGGTTTTCGGCACGGCATATTTGGAATATGCGAAATTTTTATGTCGCGTATTCACGGGTGAGCAAGCCGTTGGACTCGGTTTAGTCGATCGCATTGGCACGGAAGAGGACGCAAGAGTATATGATGCGATCGCTACTTCAGATATTCTTGAACTAGGCGATCGCTTTTGGGAGAATGCAAAAATGGTAACTGCGATCGCAACCGCGTATGTCTATGCAAATGCTCCAAATCCAACGAAATCGTCTCCGTCAGCGTCTGAAATGATGTTTCAAAATCATCCTCTTCCCGAAACATCAACCAATTATGCTGCTTGAGATTCACATGGGCGACATTCCATGACTGAAAGTTAGTCGCATTGCGCCGCACAATCGGAAACAACCGCTTATTGTGAAGCACCGCATGATCGATTTCCTTCGTACATACCTCAGACGCAATGGAATCTGGACTGATCACAAACAAAAAAATATCAGCCGACTCAATCCCCTTCTCGATCTCCGCCCACCAGTCAGACGTAGGCGGAATTTCCTTCCAATCCACCCAAATATTTTTTTTGTTGCGTTCAAAGGCTGCATATAGAATGCTAACAAATTCCTTGTCTTTGTGTGAGTATGAAATGAATACGTCAGTCATAAAATGTGTATTTATGCCGCCTAAAATTGACTGAAATTTAAATTAGCACAATTTGCTGAACAGCCGTTGTTTTTATGCTCAAATGAATGTTTTACAAAAAGTTCTGGAGCCTTATTATTTTGATGAACTCGATTCATTTTGTTTTAAAGTTTCAGTTTTTGTTTGTTGTTCTGAACTTTTTGCAGAAATTATATCTAAATCCCGTGGAATAATTTCCTCGGCTTGTTTGACAATAATCCTAAATGCCGTATCTTGATCAAGATTTTCATAGGAACCAGTTGATTCTACAAAATGCCAGAGTTGTGATTTCATGTATTCTTCACTACGCCGATAGAAAAGCCATAATTCATTGTTTTTATGCAATTGCTCAAGAGCGCTTGTCACAGTCACTACTTGACTGACAAAAAAAGCACTAGCTCCAACAAAATTACGAATATTTTTGTCGTCAATTGATGTACTTAGACCGACTAAAGCTGTTACAGTCACGCCTCCAAGAATAGTAATAATTTGTGATCTGAGGTATTTTTTCTTGCAGCTACTGGCTTTATTTTCCATGTAATCTATCTGTCCTAGAAGTCGTGACACTAAGTAGTTCTTTTGAGTGTCATTTAGTGAGAGATTTTGAATTATCTCTTTTAGTACTTCTTTCTCAGATTTAATGGCTTCATTTTTGCCTTGAGATGTGTTGTTTACCATTTAGATTATTTATCCTTGATGTTTTATTTAAAAGTTTTTCCAAATATAATCTCCAGACTAACCCAGATCGCAGTACAATCAATCGTAAAAACAAAATAATAGTCGCCATGCATCTTCTAAATAGCTCACGCTTAAGCGGATGTGATTTTGCCATGAATTCCATTAAAACTTCTCTCCCGATAGCTTCTGTCTCAAAACTGTTTCTAGTTCAGCAATCGGTTCATAAAGATCGAATAAATGAATTTGTCCCTCTTCTAATAACAATTCTATTTCCTCACGCCGTTCCCAATCTGGATGCAAGACTGCATTAGCAATTTCATCAGCCAACCTACCAGTACCCGCGATCGCCACAATCGGACGGTCAACTCTAGTACTCTCCTTAGCGTCAACCAAAGCGATCGCCCCACCATTAATCAACACTGTCACCGATGGGTGATCGCCAGCCAATAAACTCGCAATATTCGCCAACCAAGGTGACTCATCTCCCCAATTATTTCCAGACACGAGAAAGAAATGCGTATGGTGCGGTTCCAAAGGAGTAGATTCGGTCGATGGATTGACGGCACCGGGCAATTGTACAAACCTAATTGGTGAAACCCCAATCAATGGAAAAGCAGACCCATTTTGATATCGCGCATTTCCTATTAATTTCATTACCCCTGCATCAGTCCCACCATCGACCACATAATAGCCTAAATCCCTAGCCAGAGGCGCTATGACTTCCACAAACAACCTTTGTAATCGCGCAAAAGCTGCCTCCGAAATTAAACTTGCTCCACCGATCGCCACTAATACTGGTCGCTTATCCTGTAACCCCATTTCTGTAAAAGCGATCGGCAGATCATCCGCAGACAAAATCTCTATGGCTTGAGCCACACCACCATTCGCAAAGTTAACTTTAAAAGTGACTGCTTAGGTGTAGATTTAATACATTTTAGAGTAAGAATGATAAAGATAA
>JBAXTW010000229.1:0-4988 GCA_037129985.1 Pseudanabaena sp. ELA645
ACAATATTACCAATTTCTTCCTTTGGCTCACCTCCCCGAAACACCTATTGAGCCATGTTGTCTCGGAGGTGGATGCTAATGGTGGGGTGGTTTCGAGAACCTATGACGATCAGAATAACTTACTGAAGAAAGTAGATGCTGATGGAGTCACCACAACCTATACCTATGACAGCAATGGCAATGCCTTAACTCTGACCGATGGTGATGGCAATACAACGCGGATGCAGTACAACCAATATAGCGAAATCCTGAACGTTATCTCACCCACAGGATTAGCCGTATCTTCAAGTTACGACGATCGCGGGAACCTAATATCAAGAACCAATACTGACGGACAAACGACTACTTTTAGCTATGACAGTAAGGGACTCTTAATCAGTCAAACCGCACCCGATGGCGAAGTTTCCACCTTTGAATACGATCGCTATGGCAATGCGATCGGTTTTACCGATAGTCGCGGTAACAAAACCAATGCAACCTATGACCTGAATGGCAAAGTCACGAACCTATCGATGGTTTTCCCGACCGAAAATCAGACGCTCAATATCAGCTATACCTATGACAAGGCAGGAAGGGTCACATCGATTACCGATCCACAGGGGAATGTCAGCCGTACTGAATATGATACCAATGGCAATGTCACGGCGACCATAGACATAAGAGGTAATCGTACTGAGTATTTCTATGACGAGAAGGGACAACAAATAAAGGTCATCCTGCCAGACAACACGCCGAATAATGCTGCGGATAATCCTGTATTGCTGACTGAATATGATGCCGTGGGAAGGGTTATCTCCAAAACATCGGCAACAGGGTTGAAAACTCGCTATGAATATGACGCATTGGGTCAATTGACCGATACCATCTTCCCTGACCTTACGCCTAACGACAATAGCGACAATCCCAAAGAGCATATCGAGTACACCGCATCGGGTCGGATTAAGGCAACAATCGATATTTTTGGCAGTCGCACTGAATATACTTACGATGCGTTAGGAAGGATCTCTCAAGAGCGCGATTTCTTTGGTAATCCGATTGGCAATGACACGACCTATACCTACAACACGGGTGGTCAGGTTACTTCTGTCACTGATGCGAAGAATCGCACAACCCAGATTGGACTGGATGCTCAAGGTCGCTCTAGTGTGAATACTTACTTTGATGGCACTACATCTAATGTGGTCTATGACGCTTTAGGTCGTGTCAAGTCAGAAACTAATCAACTGGGTCAAACGACTTCCTATGAATACGATGCCTTTGGCAAAGTTTCCGCCATGATCGATGCGCTCAATCAACGCACTCAGTTTACATACAACAGTCGCGGCAGTCTGGTTAAGGTGACTGATGCTTTGGGACATGAAACCAAGTATGAATATGACCAGTACAATCGACGGACGGCGGTGATTGATGGCAATGGTAATAGAACCGAAACGACCTATGACCAATTTGGACAGGCGATCGCGGTTAAGGATGCGAATCTGCATACTACGGAATATGCCTACGATAATCTCGGTGAACTAACTTCAGTGAAGTTGGCGAATCAAGCGACTACCATTTACGGCTATGACAATTTAGGTCGTCAGACGTTGTTTGAGGATGCCAATGGCAATAAAACCACCTATGAGTATGATGCGTTTAATCGCAAAGTGGCGACAAATCTAGCTTTGGGTCAGCGTTCTACGACGATTTTCAATAATTTCGGTCAGGTGGCGAAGACGACGGATTTCAATGGCAATGTGATTACCTATGCCTATGATCTCTATGGCAGATTGGCTAATAAATCCTTCTCAGATCCGCGTGTGGCAACTGTGGGTTATACCTACGATCCTGTGACTTCGCAAATCAAGACGGTGACGGATGGAAGGGGTGTGACTACATATAGTTTTGATAGTTATGACCGTGTGAATTTGGTTACGAGTCCTGATGGTCAGACGGTTGGCTATAGCTATGATGTGTTGGGTAATCTCAAAACTTTGACGACGGCGGCGAATACGGTTAATTATGCTTACGATAAGCTAAATCGCCTTGAAACGGTGACTTCGGGTATTCAGTTAGCTAAGTATAGCTATGATGCCGCAGGTAATCTGATTGGTACGGTGTTGGCGGATGGTACGACTGAATCTGATACCTATGATGCTGCTAACAGATTGACGGGAATGATTATCAACGATTCTTCGGGAGCAGTACTTTCTAGTTATGACTATACGTTGGATGGTGTGGGTAATAGAACTAAGGTGGTTGAGAATAATGGTCGAACCGTAGACTATGCCTATGATGTTGTGAATCAGTTGCGATCGGAGTCTATGACCGATCCGACTTTGGGCAATCGAACGATCTCTTATGAGTATGACCCTGTGGGAAATCGCTTGAAGCGGAATGATTCCGATCCTGCTAGTGGTGTCACTACCTATATCTATGATGCTAACAATCGTCTCAAAAATACGACTAATGGCAACAAGGTCACAAACTTTACCTATGACAATAATGGTTCGACTCTGAGTAAATCTGATGGTACGAATACGGTTGTTTATGATTGGATTAATGATGGTGAGAATCGCTTAGTGGGTGTGACTTCGACTAATAATGGAGTCACTTCTCAATCAAATTATATTTATGATGCGAATGGAAATCGCGTGGCGAGTATTACCGATGGAGTCAGGAAGAACTATCTGCTCGATTCGAGGGGTAATGCGAAGGTGCTGCAAGAGTCTGATGCTAATGGTCAGATTCTGAATAAGTATACGTTTGGATTGGGGCTAATCAAGTCTGAGGGTGCTGGTAATACTAGGTTTTACCATTCTGATGGTTTGGGTTCGACTCGCTTATTGACTGATGCTTCAGGGCAGGTAACAGATCGCTATGTCTATGATGCCTATGGGAAATTGATTGCTAGTGCTGGTAATTCTAGTAATTCGTTCCAGTTTGCGGGTGAGCAGAGGGATGGCACTGGTTTAGATTATCTCAGGGCAAGATACTATGATTCGGATTTAGGCAGGTTTATCTCGAAGGATGCTTTTGGTGGGCGTATGAGCAGTCCTATCTCTAAGAATCCTTATGCTTATGCGAATAATAATCCAGTTGTTTTCACTGACCCTTCGGGCTATATGTCGTCGATAGCCGACGCTATGGGTAGCCTCGCAATTATTGGTGTTCTTGCTGCTATTACTTATGATTCGTTTAATGTTACTAGGTTTATTTTACAAACTGCCTTCCGAGAAACTCCTTTTAATGCTACTCATTCTGTCACAATTATTGCTGGCGGATTTAACTTTGAAATTAGCGTACCAAATTCAGTCTCTGATAGTACTTTTCCATCAAGTTATACAAGCGATCAAAAGTTTGACCCCAATGATATTAATTTTGGGGAATATATCGATTCTGTTTTGCGTGACTTGATTGAAGGTTATCCTTCTCCCAATGGTGAGTTTAATCCTAATGATATTAATAACGGCAGTGACTTTACTCCTGATTGGCGTGACTGGATCGAAATCTACCCTTCTCCTTCTTCAAGCGGTGGTTTTAGCCCGAATGATATTAATTTTGGTAAAGCTTTAGGCGATCTTCTTCTACCTCATATTTTTCTTTCTAAAGATATTCAACTTGGTGGAGGCTATAGAGTTCCAGAAGATATATTTCATCCATCGGGTGCAGATGGACTTAAGCAAGATATTATACAAGACGTTAAAGACGCAGGATATAAAGTAAGCAAGGTAGGTAAAAACCCTGATATCAGGGTTGAAGATGGTAAGATCGTCCTTCAGTCACAAGAAAACAAGAAAATAACTATTAAAACTGATATTCCTGTTTCAAACTATCCAGAAATATCTAAGGGTAAATAACGCTTAAAATTAAGTGCAATGACTAAAAATACATTTGTTTTAGAATTACAGATAGAACGAGGACAGAATATAGAAGCTATTTCAGCAATTCTAGGCGTTCAGCCTAACTGGACATCTAGAAATTGGTGTTTTGCAGTTATTCGAGATTACGATAATGATGATATGGATGAAATTTGTGAATATGAACATTTCGATGATATTCCATCTTTTATTGATCAATTCGTAGACTTACTGGAAGGAAAATACAAGCAACTTGCTAAAATCGATATTCAAAGGAGTGATATTATCTTCTGGCAATATTATGCATATGATGGTCAATGTAATCTGGAATTTACTCCCAAGCAACTTAAAAAATTAGGAGATAATGAAATTCGCTTGTGTGTTTCATGCTGGGATATTAGCGATTCAAAAAAAGATTCTTAAAATTAATTCACAACTAGCTCAGGAGTTAGCATAATAAAAAGATAGGTGGTTAATTATGCCTATGATGTGGAGAATCAGTTGCGAACGGAGTCTATGACCGATCCGACTTTGGGGAATAGAATGATCGGGAATGTCTTGTTTGATAGGCAATCAGAAATTTTGAGATGATGTTTTAGGCGATCGGGAGTTTATCGTTTGAGAGCGATCGTTTTCTAGAAATGAGAAGGCGATCGATGTCTTTTTAGATTTAGGAGCGATCGTTTTTTTCATTTGAGAGCTATCAGGAATTTTGAGATGATATTTTAGGCGATCGGGAGTTTGTTGTTTGAGAGCGATCGTTTGTTTTTTTTTTTCATTGCAAAGGCGATCTCTTAAGGTTGAAACTTATTAGAATTCCTTATTTTGTAGTGAAGCCCTTGTTTATCCGCGAATCACGATAATCTCTCGACCTGCGGGACTAATGACATTTTCGATGGTGGTGCGATCGCTTAGCGGCGGCAAACCAGATCGGCGATCGAATGTAAAGGCGATCGCTTAAGGTTGAAACTTATTAAAATTCCTTATTTTGCAGTGAAGCCCTTATTTATCCGCGAATCACGATAATCTCTCGACCTGCGGGACTGATGACATTTTCAGTGGTGGTGCGATCGCTAATCGGCCGCAAACCAGAACGGCGATCGAATGTAAAGGCGATCGCTTAAGGTTGAAACTTATTAAAATTCCTTA
>JBAXTW010000023.1:0-47267 GCA_037129985.1 Pseudanabaena sp. ELA645
TCTCATCAACTAGCTCTAGTTCAGGCGCGATCGCCTCAGCTTCAAAAACAGTCTCTGGTTCGGGTGCGATCGCTTCAGTTTCAAAAACAGAAATTATTTCAGGGGCGATCACCTCAGTCTCATCAACTAGCTCTAGTTCAGGCGCGATCGCCTCAGCTTCAAAAACAGTCTCTAGTTCAGGAGCGATCGCCTCAGTTTCAACAACAGTCTCTGGTTCAGGAGCGATCACTTCAGTTTCAACAACAGAAATTATTTCAGGGGCGATCACCTCAGTCTCATCAACTAGCTCTAGTTCAGGCGCGATCGCCTCAGCTTCAAAAACAGTCTCTAGTTCAGGAGCGATCGCCTCAGTTTCAACAACAGTCTCTGGTTCAGGAGCGATCACTTCAGTTTCAACAACAGAAATTATTTCAGGGGCGATCACCTCAGTCTCTGCAACTAGCTCTAGTTCGGGAGCGATCATTTCAGGTTCAAAAGCTAACTCTGGTTCAGGTACGATCGCTTTAGTTTCAACAACTGTCGAGCTTATTTGAGGGTATGTAAGCTTGCCATCAAGAATAGATACACTGATAATTTTGCCACCGAGTCGCTGGATGGTTTGAAGCTTTTTGGAAAAAGAGCTATAGGGGACTGTAACTTTACAAGGATTGTTACCTTGGCTTTTTCCTTTTTGATACCCACCCGTAAACTCAAGCCTTACTTTGCAAGTGTCATAATCACGAAAATATGTGCTAGCAATATCCATATCTAAACTTTTCATATCAAACTCATCCCAGCGATCGCATTACTACGGTCGCACTTCAAAATATTTTATTTAAACAACCTAGTCTTAAGTATTCCGTAAATATGTCTCTGAGAACAGGTTATAAGTAAATAATGCTTAAGAAAGATTGCTAAATAGTTTTATCTTTTGAAAACCCTTACTGGATTTAAGTTGTAATCCATAAAAATATAATAATATTTTTATGGATTGGTGTAATTTGGTTATCGGTTCGCCACGAGTTAATCAGCTTGTTTTGCGTTTAATTTATCGAAGATACCAATACTGTTGCCGAAATTGGCACTACGCCAGCTTCATCGCTGTTGAGCGCGATCGCTGCTGCATGGGATAGATCCAAATTGCGATCGCCGAAATAGGGACCGCGATCATTGATTCTGACAACCACCGACTTACCATTTTGCAGGTTGGTAACTTTGAGATAGGTGTTAAAGGGCAAGCTCGGATGCGCCGCCGTAAAGTCCTGCTGCTCAAATTTTTCGCCAGAAGCAGTCTGTCTACCTTGAAAATAAGGTCCATACCAAGAAGCAATTCCATCAATGCGATCGCCAGTTGCCGCCAATTGATGCATTTGCTTTTGGGCTTCGACTAGGGTTAGAGGTTCAACTCCAGCCGCGACACGCAGGTTATTAATCCACTGAGTCAATTTAAGTGAAGGATTGACAACACCAGCTTTGGGGACTGTAAATAAAATTTGATCTTTATATTTGCCAAGATAGGTATCGTCTTGTTCTATGGGCTGAAGATACTTTGGATCAAAGTCTGGAGAATTCATAATTGCGGCGAGTTTAGTGGCAGCGATCGCCGCATTTGCTAAATCTTTGACCACAAATGTGGGCTGTCGATTAACTAAAATCAGCCATTCTGTAGATGAGTAAACCTGTAAAGCGATCGCATATCGAGTACGCACAAAAAACGACGGATTTTTATCAATAAATGTCGCTTCTTGATAACTATATTTCGAGGGTGAATTAGTATTTTTATCAAGATTTACTGTGGGAAATATTGGCAATGAAGCCCCAGATAGTATTGAACTCAGGGATATTGTCCATAGGGCAGCTAGCGTAACCATAAGCGTTTAGATGTTAAGCAACAGTATTGTTTGTTAAGGATCAAGACTAAAAATCGAGTTTATTTATAGATAGATTAATAGTAATAATTGATGGGAATATTGAATATTTTTATATCTTAAATATGTACTGTGTTTATATGAATTTAAGATTGTAAAGTATTTTCTTATACCAACCAGTTTTAAACCTACGTTATTAGTGGGGATCGCAAATCTCTCTTGAGAAAGAGATAAGAAAATATAAGTCTGATTTACTCAAAAAATTTTGTTAAAATTTGTTACTTAATATTTGCGCCATCGGCTCTTGTGAGATATTTACCCTCACTTGATAGCTCATTTATCGCCATGTCCAATTAGCAAAAAACAAAAATTTTGTAAAAGAGTTGTTTCGTCATGTTTTTACAAAATTTTGCGGTTTAGGTTGAACTCAAGCATTTTTGCGGATGCTGGCTTGTTTTAAAGTCGTTAGAGTGTTGGAATGTCTCGGATAATTCCTCTATAGCGTGGATTGCTAACTAATAATTGGCAATGCCCGCTATTTTTGTTTTTGATAAAAGCCAAAAGAGACGGGCGGCGCAAAGCGCCGCCCGTCTCAGGATGATCGCCGAAAGATATCAAGAATGGACGGAACCATCGGGCAAAATTGTGCCTGTTAAGTTAACACTGGTGAGTTTAACCATGATCTTTTCCCCAAATCCAATTTTTGCCCCGCGCATATCCGCCCCACTTAGGTTAGCTCCACTGAGATCGGCTCCGATTAAGTTGGCTTCGCGCAGATCGGCTTTTTGTAAATTCGCTTGAAACAGGTTGGCTCGAAATAGGTTTGCGCCGCGCAGATTGGCTTCCTGTAGATTTACTCGATGCAAAAAAGCATCACTTAGATCGGCGTTACTAAGATTTGCATTACTGAGGTTTCGACCCTCCAGATATTTTTCGCGTAGATTTGCTCCGCTTAAGTCGGCTCCAATTAAATCGGATTTGGTTGTGGGTGATTTTTGGGGTTGTGGTTGTTGATAATAGTCTTGATAATTTTTGGATTGATAATTTGGTGATTGCTGATTGGGAGCCTGATAATTTTGGGATTGGTAATTTGGTGATTGATAATTTTGGGTAGATCGATCGCTTTTATGTTCTTCATAGGATTGGCGATCGCTGTCTTGTTGACGCGGCTGATAGGGCTGACGCGATTGATATTTGTTTTGGTATTGATAAGAGGCGCGAGAAGTGGGGTTAGGCTTAGCTTGTTTGGTTTGATCGGCAAACTCTTTTTGTTCTACTGCTTTTCGTAAGCTATCTCTGGCATGATTGATTTCTTTTAGCTTTTCTTGAGCTTGAAGCTGCTGCTGGACATTTTCTCTAGGAATGCGATCGGGATGCCACAGCAAAGCCAAAGCTTTGTAAGCTTTGTTGATATCTTCTAAGGTGGCGCTGGACGGCAACCCCAAAAGTTTATAGCAATGTTTGATGTCCATTACCGAAAAGCCTTTAGAAGTGAAAATTATTAAAACCCAGATTGGTGAGACCGACGAAGCCCGCCTCACCAATTTTGATAAATTTCTTCGATATAGGCGCGATCACCGCCTGACTGTTGGGCTTGTAATAGGGATTGCTCAGATAGTGCGACTAATTCAGCAAAGCTAATATCAGGTGATTCATTTACCATCTGCTGATTATCCAACGCTTTAACCACACCACCGATGCTAATGGTCAAAGGAAATAACAGTCCTGATGATACGGCGATCGGATGACTGCGAATACTGGCTAGGAGATCATTGGCAAGTTTCGTGCCACTTTCAATTTCGAGATGGGGCGTAACACAAACAAACTCATCCAAACCATGACGATAGAGCAAACTTTTTGCAGCACAGGCATGACTCAATCGTCCTGCGATCGCCTTGATCGCTTCATTGCCAATCCTGCTCCCATAGGACTGACTGATATGTTTGAAGCGATCAATATCAATTATCAATACACTCAAGAACCCATAGTCTTTGTAATTACCTTGTCCTCGAAACTGCCGCATCAATTTCGGTATTATCTGCTCAAAGGCGGACTCACTTAAAACTTTGGTTAAAGGATCAGATAAAGTAAGAGCTTCAAGCAAATCGCCGTTAGCCAATAGCCTTTGATTAGTCCATGTTAAAGATTGGGTCAAAGCACTAATGCGAATCCCAGTTCGTAATCTTGTTTTTAGCTCAGAAAGATTGATCGGATTGCTCAGAAATTCATCGGCTCCCGTATCTAAACCAATTTGGCGCTGTGTAGCATTGACAGCATCAACGAGCAGGATGAAATAGGTATCCATTAATTCGGGATGAGCAAGATTGGATTTGACGCGATGACATAGCGCTAAACCTGAGATATCGGCGATCGCCCAATCCGCAATAATGATCGCAGGCTTTTTATCAAGAATTATTTCCCAAGCTTTTTCACCACTAGTTTCAACGATGCAATTGTACTTTTCGGTTGTCAGAATATCCGCGATCGCCGTTGTAAGTTGGAGATCACTACTAACAAAGAGGATTAGCGAGTTATGACGGTAATATTTCAGTCTACGAAAATCCAAAGTGTTTGCCTCGCCATCGCTAATTTATTTGCACAGTTACCTGTAAGGTTATTTTTTGCCCCACCCAAACATCCCACCCTTCTTTTCAGGTGCTTTTGTTTGAGTTGCGACATTTACCTGACTTAGATATTTGAGCGCAGTTGGCTCTTTGGGATCGAGCTTGAGGGCTTTTTGAAAGCTAGATTTAGCGATCGCATTGGCATTTTGATTCATCTGCGCCAAACCCCTGAGTGCATAGACCTTAGCATTATTCGGATCAAGTTTTTCGGCAAGAATCAATTCTTTAAGCGCGTCACTCCATTGTTTTTTAGTGATGAATAATTCCGCCATATTCAGATTCCGTAGCGCTGGAGATTGGATAACCTTTGGCGCAGAATTTGTTTCCTGACTACCATTGCCTGAAGCAGGTGCGGCAGAACCGAAATTTAGAGTAGGTTGGGTAAACAAATAGACTAAGTTCAATTCACTTAGGACTGCGGAATATTCCAAAATTGAGTCTAGGTTCTCATATTGCTTCGGTGCAATTTGCTCAACATATTGTTTATAGGTAATTTCATGGGGAGTTCTATAAAGCTTTTGAGCCAGTTCACTACTCAGTTTAGGCACTTCTTGCTTTACCTTTTTATTTTGAGCAAACATTCGCAAAGTCGCGAGATATTCGCCACGTTCGCGATCGCTATTGAGGATTTGATAGGCGGGGCTAACCATCTTGGCATAATACTGGGTCGCCGTCTCTTTCTCTTCAGCCGTTCTACCGAAGATATCAGGATGCAAAATTTTAGCAAGTTTAAGGAATTTTTTGCGAATTTGTTCGGGGCTGGTGGTCAATGGTAAACCAAGTATGGCGAAATGATCGCTGATACCATAGCTGGCAATCCCTTTGTCAATTTTGAATTTTATTTTAAAGTTTTCTGGCTTTCCCATAGGTTCCACCTCTTGAGTATCTGTTCAAGTTTACCGTCTTGACGCATATCTGTTAAAGCCTGATCGACGGCTTTCTTCAGCGACAAATCATCTTTGTTGATCATCGCCACCAAGCGAATCGGGATCAAAGGCTCACCGACAATTATAAAATTGGGGTTATTTCGCACTTGCCAGACAGCGATCGGTTCATCAAGAATCATCGCATCAAGCTGGCGATCGCGGAGTTGGATCACCATCCGATCAAGATCCCTTGATGAAAACAGCCGAATCGCATTGCCTCTATTTTTATTATAGGTTTCGGCGATCGCTGCGCCTCCGCTATTTGCCACAACTCCCACCCGTTTGCCAATCATATCGCGCAAGGATTTAATTTGTGTGCCATCGGATCGGATCAGTAACCGTTGCGAACTCCGATAATATGCGGTGCTTTCAATAAATTTCCCCTTAGTATCACCAGTTTCCAGCGCCCCTTCTTCCCTTGCACTGAGCAGCATATCAACTTGTCGCGAAGTGAGGTTTTCAGGTTGAGTAGTCCAAGGAATGTTGATTGGACGTGGCTCAATATTTAATCTTGCAGCAATTTCTTGGATAATTTCCATCTCAAACCCATCATAAAATTGGGTTTTGCCATTCCAAAACATATAGGGACCGCCGAGTGAGGCATCCATCCCCACGCGCAAATGTCCGCGCCGCGTTACGATCGCTAGACTGCTATCTTCAGCAAATATTGGGGCAATTACTGGAGAAAATATTGGAGAGATTACTGGGGCGATCGCGCTAACATCCAAACTTAAACTAATACTCAAGCTTGTATAGATTGCTAAGCGAGTGAATTTGTGAGCAAACTTAAACATTAACTTTAAACATTGATTAAAAGATTGATTATTTGATCAAGCGACTATTTAAAACAGGAGCCTTAGTATTTATTGCTTGTTCTACAACATTAGCAGCATAATTCACACCGCCAACTTCTCGAATAGCATTGGATAGTTTGACTGCATTATCTCGATAAATAGGATCTTCAAATACCCGCTTAATGGCAGTCTTTAATTTAACAACATCCAGCTTTGCAAGAGGGACAACTTCGGCAATTACAGCTTTAGCTAGTCTTGCCGCCATGCCTGGTTGATCGGTGGTAATGGGAATAGCAACCATAGGAATGCCGCTACTTAAACAACTCAATGCTGTGCTACCTGCATGAGTAATAACTAGGTGAGCGCGGTTGATAAGTTGTTGGTGCGGTGGAAAAGGAACTACAAGTGGATTGCCCAGAAAATTAGTTTTCGATGGATCATATTGCTCTAGCGGTCAAGCGAAGCATTGATTATTGACTGGTTTCGCTAATTGATAGGCGATAATTCGTGCGATCGCCATTTTCGATACCAACCCAGATTTCATATCTTCCTGATACCCATGCCCCCGAAAGTTCGGGGTTTTTGCCACTACGACAATAAATTCCATCAGGACCTTTCACCAACAGTGATAGTTCGCGATCGCCTACTACCTTTAAGTTCAATTGCCCAAAATCTTTTTCCAGCTTCAAAGTATGATTAGGAGTTTGCGCCGCTAATCCTTGACATTGCCCATTAACCTTATTAGTAGCAATAGATTGTAACGACTGGTCTCCACCAGTTTTGCCAGAATAAACTTGGGGATCAGGAGTAAACTTGGGCGAGATTGGTTTCAAAACTTCTTGGCTCATAGCTTCTTGGCTAATGATCGGCGAGACCGACAGTAAAACCAATAGCAAGCTTGGCGAGAGCGTGAATCCAAGAAAAGCGATCAATAATTTTAATAACTTCATCACTGGGCTTTTTCACTCAAATATAACGTGTATGCAAAAGACTGATTAGCTGTTTTAGATCCAACCCAAACTTGGTAATTACCTTTGGGTAATAGACCATTAGGCAAACTCAATCTAACTTGTGGAAAACGCCCCTTCGACTCATCGTCAGCACAGATAGTAATTCCGTCAGGTCCTTTAATTAACATTGTTGGATCATCATTGTTGTTTGTGGAATTCACCAAAAAATCCAAAAAGAGAAAAGGCTCGTTCAAAGTAATCGTGTGATTAGGGGTGTTTTCGTTATTCGCATATCCACGACAGTTACCAGCAATTTTAGCAATATTTGCAAGACTATAACTACCGCCCCCATCACCAGTTAACTTGGTGGGATCGACACGAAAATTTGTATTCAAGGAAGTAGTGCTTTGAGCAGAGCTAGACGAGGCGATCGCCAACAATGTCGCAATATTTACTAGAAATACCCATCCTAATTTTAGATTGAGTTTGATTTTTCGATTTTCATTGATACCCATATCTGACTCCATTGACGATTGGATGCGCTATTCGAGATTCGTTATAAACGTTAAAGACTGGGATAATTTTAGTTTTGTTCCTCCTTTTGGGGATCACCGTTGCCGACATCCAATTTCATTGAATGTTTCATGAATGTTTTTTGAGCTTATGTAACAAAATGTTAAGATATTGCTGCTATAGTGGCATAGAGTCTTGACAGTTTTAAGATATGCCTGTAACTTTAGTTTCATACCTAGGTATTCATCTTTCTTAACCATTTATGCAAGACAAGCAAAAGGTAACGTTCTATCTTCCCGAACGGCTACATCAGCAGCTTAAAATCCGCTCGGCAATTGATGGTGACTCGATGTCGGATTTAGCCGAAAAGGCAATTAGCTTTTATTTGGCTCATGCCGACATAGTTGAATCATCAGGTATCGGACATACTCATCAAATCTACAACTGTCCAAGCTGTTCCCAAATAGTTGTGATCCGTGATGGTGAACTACTCGCCATCGGTGGTAGCCGCAATCATACTTTGCCAGTTAATCCTGTCAAGGTTAGCGCTAAATCTGTTAGCTCTAAATCTGATAGTGCCGACGAAGAATTAATTTCAGTTGGCTAATTTCCGAGATACTCTTCCGAAATACTTCCGAGATAATTTCCCCAGTAGATAAGGTGAGGATGGAGGCACAAACCTCTGTATTAAGCATATGCAAGAACAACTTAGCATTTTAATTCAAGCCCAATATCCCTTGATCTACCTCAATACTCCAGAGGAAGAGAGAGCAGAAAGAGCGATCGCTTCAATCGCCGAAATAAAGCCACTACGCCGTTTGTTTGTCTGGACTTCAACGCGGGGAATTGTGGAGCAGGGGCAAGCAGGTCAAGTATCTGGTTCAGCACAACATAACACTGAGTCGATTCAAGCAGCATTGCAATGGGTAATTCGTGCCGACCAAAAAGATCCTGCAATCTATATATTTAAAGACGCTCATCCTTTCTTTGATCATCCAGTAGCCGTGCGCTGTTTGCGTGATGCAGTCGCTAATTTTAAAGGCACTCAGAAAACAATTATTTTGATGTCCCCTGTCCAAGTTATTCCGATTGAGCTTGAAAAAGAAATTGTTGTCCTAGATTTTCCTTTGCCAGATATTCAAGCGATCGAGCAGGTTCTTGATCGGCAGCTAGGACAAGTGGTTACTAGAAAAGTTTCCACAGAAACTCGTGAAAAGCTAGTTAGAGCCACCTTAGGATTGACTGAAGACGAAGCGGAAAAGGTTTATCGCAAAGCCCAAGTTACCAATGGCAAGCTTACCGAAGAAGAAGTTGATATCGTTCTTTCGGAAAAGCAGCAACTAATTCGCCGCAATGGCATCCTCGAATATATGGAGGATGAAGAGAACATTGATGATGTCGGAGGGTTGGAAGAACTAAAGCATTGGTTGCAACAGCGATCAAATGCCTTTAGTCAGAGAGCGAGAAATTATGGATTGCCACAGCCTAAAGGGATGCTAATTCTCGGTGTTCCTGGTTGTGGGAAGTCATTAATTGCTAAGACTACGGCTCGGCTTTGGTCTTTACCACTAATTCGTCTCGATATGGGGCGCGTGTATGATGGCTCAACCGTCGGCAAATCAGAAGCAAATTTGCGAAATGCCCTTAAGGTTGCTGAATCAATTTCACCGATGATTTTGTTTATCGACGAGTTAGATAAGGCTTTTGCAGGTGGAGCAGGTTCAGCCGATTCTGATGGTGGCACATCATCACGGATCTTCGGGACTTTCCTCACATGGATGCAGGAGAAAAAATCACCCGTATTCGTGATGGCTACGGCGAACCGCATCGAAAAGTTACCAGGGGAATTTTTACGCAAGGGGCGCTTTGATGAAATTTTCTTTGTGGATTTACCTAACGGTGAAGAACGCAGAGATATCTTTAAAATTCATCTGTGCAAGCGTCGCCCAGATGTCACCAAGTTAGAAAGATTCGATTTTGAACAACTATCGAAAGTAAGTGATGGTTTTTCGGGGGCGGAAATCGAGCAGGCGGTAATTGCCGCCATGTATGAAGCTTTTGCCCAAGATCGGGAGTTTACACAGCTAGACATCATTTCGGCTGTGAAGTCAACAACTCCCCTCTCACGCACGATGACTGAGCAGGTTGCTGCTTTGCGTGACTGGGCAAGGATGCGGGCTAGACCCGCCGCAACTTCAGTCGCTGAATATCAGCGTATGGAGTTTTAAAAAGCTTATTCTGCTGTTTTTGCAGGCAGCAGAGGTAAGGCTAGATTCTAAAGATATCTTATTAAAAGATCTTTAGGCTAGCAGCTAACATAGGAGTAAGAACCACCAGTACTCTTATGTCTCACGTCCGAGTTAACAATTGAGTCCACGATTTAAGTTCACAATCACGTTCACAATTATTCACAGGAGCTAAGCTATTATGTCTCATTTCAGCACTCTTCGCACAAAAATTACTGATGCCGAAGTCCTTAAGTCGTCTTTGCGCGATCTAGGTATTAGTGTCAACACTGAAGCTGATGTTCGCGGCTATAACAGCCAACGCATCCGCGCTGACATTGTGGCTACTCTTGAAGGTGACTACGATCTAGGCTGGTCTCGTAATGCTGATGGGTCCTTCGACCTGATTGCCGATCTTTGGGGTGTTGCCAAAAAGCACAATCAGACTGAATTGATCAACTCGATCAACCAGAAGTATGCGGTGAACAAGGCTCTGACTGAAGTAAAGCGTCCTGGTCTAAGCAATGCCAATGTCAAGCTCGTCTTGCAATAGGGTGCTTAGTCTTGCGAGTTAACCATGCAAATTAACAGGCTAGTCAACAATGACTAGTCTGTTTTTTTTTCGTGATTATCTTTGCTAAAAAATAAGCAGTGCATTGTGCAGCTTCTTTTTTAATATTCATTTTAATATTCGATTGTCATGCTTTGATAAGTTGCGCCACGAGTTGTTTGAATGCGCTCCGTGGGTTTAGCTTTGATTTTCTGGACAAACTGGGTTTCGGTCATTTCGGCATTCGCCCCACTATTCTCGACCTCGCTATCTAGTTGTGCAAGGTTGCGATCAAGTTCAGCTAGGCGATCGATTATTTGTTGCTGGCGATCGCATACTCTTACCAACTCTTCTTGGAGTCGCTCTTTCTCGTTAGCAAGTTGATGCATTTGGATATAAATGGCTGAAGGGGTTTTACGCAGTGGCATAGAGCGCAACTTGGGCTGAATCGGTCTACGCGATGCACGAGAAATAGTCATAGGAATTACCACTGCTAAACAATTGTTTTCTCAAAAAAGGCAGGCTTAGTGCCAGCAATTCTAAAGTTATTTTCGGTTTATTTCGTTGAGTTTGGCTCAAAGAATACTTTATATAAAATAAATCCGACTAGCACCATAATGCCGATGGAGATGGCGGCTGTTACTAGTTTAAATACAAAATTCAGAATTGTAAAGGCTACTAGTCCGATTACCACGATCGCCGCCACCTTGGTTGCCCCCGTCAGGCTATTTACCCAATCGATGAGGCTGCCTAAACTAATTTTTGCTGCATCCACACCTTGGCTTACGGCTACAAACTCAGGTTCGGCGCGTTTATCTGGATTGTGGGGTTGGCTAGGCTGTTGACTATTAGCCTGCTTATTGCCCATGACCTCGCGTTCTAGCTCACGAAAGCGTTCTTCTAGGTTATCAGTTTGACTCATAGCAGCAAAGAATAAAAAATCTATGGCTTATTCTACTCCAAAGACTGAAAGCAAATAGTTTTCATTTGGATGTAAATACACTGTTTTATTTACGAATTTATTGATATTCAGTTATATTTTGATATCATTTATTAAGATAACAATATCTAAATCAAATGTATAACTGAGATTTTATGGTTAGCACATTTAAGCAGGAACTTTCCACTAAAGCCGAAGATCAAATTGCAGAAGAAAGACAAAAGATCAACTATGACACTAGAGAGTTCACCATAGAGGCTCTAGTCAAATATCTAGAAGAAGACAAAATTTATTTGCCAGATTATCGCAGAGGCTTAGTTTGGGATTTTAATCGTCAATCAAAATTTATTGAGTCCATTTTCCTAGGTTTACCTATACCTCCACTTTTCGCGGCTCAAATTATAGAATCATATAGTTTAGAAATTATCGATGGTTCGCAAAGAGTTATTACTCTGTCAGCATTTATTACAAATAAGTTAGAACTAACCAACCTAACAACTTTAGACTCTTTAAATGGGTTTAAATTTAACAATTTTTCACCTTATCGCCAAAGGAAATTTAAAAATACAGCTATTAGAATAATTATCCTTTCTGATACGGATGAACAGGTAAAAAATGATATATTTGCTCGTATCAATAATTATTAAAACTGTTTATGAAAGAGTTTATAAGAGACTTTTATAAGCGGGTATCTGAAATTGATAAATACTTTAGTTTAGTCGATAGACTCGAACATATTTCTATTGTTGCCCAAGAATCAACTATACTTTAACGCATCTCCTACAAAATATTGATGATTATATTGAGAACAAAAAGTACAAGGTATAGCCAAATTCTCAATAATTTAATAGATGTGGATCAAATTTTAACGGCAAGTTTTAGGAGGAATAGCAGTGAAGATTGGCGTACCGAAGGAAATAAAAGATCGTGAGTTTCGGGTGGGACTGACACCTGCGGGTGTGTTGACATTGACAGCGCGATCGCATCAAGTTTTTGTGGAGACAAATGCTGGGATTGGTTCGGGGTTTAGCGATGAGGAGTATATCCAAGCGGGAGCCAAAATCGTCGCAACTGCCCCAGAAGTCTATGAACAGGAAATGGTGGTTAAGGTCAAAGAGCCTCTGCCTAGTGAATATGGGTTGCTACATCCAGAATTGATTTTGTTTACCTATTTACATCTTGCTGCCGATCGCCAATTGACTGAGGCGCTAATTAAATCGGGTGCGACTTGTATCGCTTATGAAACCGTCCAAACTGATAATGGTCAATTACCTCTGCTCGTGCCGATGAGCATTATTGCAGGGCGTTTATCAGTACAATTCGGGGCGCATTATTTAACCAAACAACAGGGCGGTAGTGGCGTATTGCTTGGCGGCATCCCAGGAGTGCGATCGGGGCATGTGGTCGTGCTTGGTGGTGGTGTAGTTGGCACTGAGGCGGCAAGAATGGCGATCGGCTTGGGGGCAAGGGTGACGATTTTGGATGTTAACTTGAATCGGCTCGGTGAATTAGAGTCTCTATTTGGTTCGCGTGTGCAGTTGCTGTACAGCACGGCTAGTAATATTGCCGAATCGGTGATTGCCGCCGATCTGGTTATTGGCGCAGTATTAATCACTGGTAAACGCGCACCGACCTTAGTCAAACGGGAATTGGTTCGCCAAATGCGATCGCATTCAGTAATTATTGATGTCGCAGTGGATCAAGGCGGTTGCATTGAAACTATGCGCCCCACTTCCCACAGCACACCGATTTATGAAGAGGAAGGCATACTGCATTATGGTGTCCCCAATATGCCAGGGGCTGTGCCTTGGACTGCAACTCAAGCCTTGGTAAATGCCACACTGCCCTATACCTGCGCCTTAGCTGATTTTGGTTTAGAAGCAGTCAATCGCGATCGCGCCTTAGCCAAGGGCGTAAATATCCAAAATGGTCAGATTGTTTATCCTGCTGTCGCCGAAGCATTTCCTGATTTACCGAAAGCGCTCTAATAACTCATGTTACGCAGGAGGGTTAGTTAAGCCCTCACCCCTAGCCCCTCTCCCGCAGCTCCCGCAGGAGAGGGGAACAAGAAAATAATTAAATCTTCACCCCCTCGCCTTGCGGGAGAGGGGGCGGGTGAGGGCAAATCTCTTTTGAAGAACAATCTAAAATTCCTTTTTCGAGATCCTGTTAAAAAACTTTATGGGTTTGGGTAACATCATGCTTGTTACAAACAAGTGCAACTAAGTTATGCAAATAACGAAAATAGTTGCTTGAGACTGAGACCAAGTTAGGGTCTAAGATGAGGATAAATCATGAAGGCAGTGCGATTAAATCTTGAAGACAGACAAGCTTGGAAGAAACTACAGCATGTTCTGACTAGTCTTGCTTCCGATTATATGGATCTAGTAGCGGCTGAGCAAACGGAATTTAAGTTTGAGCAGCAAGTTCTGTCCATTGCTTTTACGCTGATTTCTACTAACTCCGATCGCGATAGGCTCAATGAGTTTACGCAAAATATTGATCGCTACTTTAATCGTATCCAACTAGTTGGGGTACGCCGTATTGAATGGGAATTTTTTGCGATTGGGGAAGCCGTACCCGTTCTCACTCAAGGGCGCGACATTCCCTTTGTTGCTCCTCCCGCACCACTACCTCAAACTGCTTTAGTCAAAACTAATAACAAGCGATCGCTCGTTCGTAATTCGCAAGACAGTGCTTTAGCAAGGGGCAGATTTAAAGTTGGTAACTTAGTACGTCGTGTGCGTGGATGGTTACTCGATCCCAAGACGATCGCCGCCGCTCAAAAGACTAGTCGGATTACAATTCGCGATCCTAGAGGGGCTTTAGAAATAGTTCGGACTACAGCGATCGCTAAGTTTAACGACACGATCCAATGGGTTGACACTTTTCCTTGGGAAACTTGGACAAAAGAAAAAGCACAACAGATCAAACGCCGACACCAGCGCAATTTAGTCCGCGCCGTAATCGAAGATGTGCTAGTTTTTGGTGTGTTGCTGATGTGTTTATGGTGGCTAACAGAAGTTTTATCAGGTCCAACGATTAATCTTGCCCTGATGCCCCCACGTCACTTCGATAACAACATTACTAACGTGCAGTATCGTTGTGGCAATCCTGCGATTTCTCTCAAAAATTATGTTTGTCTCGGTCGAGGAATGCGCTACGACCAAGTAGCCAGTATTTTGGGTGGCGAGGGAAAACCAATGGGCATTGACCATACCTATGGCGATCGCGCTGTAGTTATTAGCTGGACGGGCAAAGATATGAGTATGAATGCCACTTTTGTCGATGATAAATTGGTGACGAGGGCTTATCGTCAACTTACCGCTAGCAAATAAAATGAATAAGCCCCATTAAAATTTATAAAAGCGCCGCGAAGCGGCGCTTTTATAAATTTTAATGGGTTTTAATTCAGCGCAAAGCGCTGTATTTATTCCGAGGGTAAACTTTGTCTTGAAAAAATTGCCGCAACATTTAAGATTATTCTGCTCCGTGAGTTTACTGATGCTTTTCAGTAGTATTAACTCCCTCTGTCCTGCGATCGCTACAAATCCAAAAGTAAGCCCCAAAATAAGCCAAAAAGTAAGTCCCGAAGATCGCCGCGCTGCCGATGAATATCGCCAATTAGGACTCACTTATCGAAAACAAGAACGTTTTGATGACGCGATCGCTGCTTTACAAAAAGCAGTCATGCTCGATCCCAAAAATCTCGATGGGCGGATTATTCTTGGTTGGACAGAGCATCTTGCCAAAAAAGATAAAGCCGCCGCCGCTTCGCTTTGGGAAGCAATATATATTTCGCCCACATCTTTACAAGCATTTAATGCGATCGGGATTGTCTATCTCGTGCGCGGGGATCTGCCACAATCGGTGGTTTTACATAGTTGGGCAGCTATGCTCAAAACCGATAACGAGATTGCTCACTATAATCTCAGTCTTGCGTACCAAAGATTAAAACAATATGATCTAGCGATCGCCTATGCCCAAAAAGCGATCGAACTTGAACCCAATAATCCCCATCCCTTTGTCGCCCATGCGATCGCCCAATGGACATCTGGCGACCAATCTAAAGCAAAAAAAATATTTCGTGAGGCGATCGGGGTTGATGCGAGATATCGCAGTGCTGATTTTTTAAATTTTCTTAACGAAGCAGGTTTTAGTAACGAGCAAATTCAAACAGCTAAATTGGTTTTGTCCGCTGCAACATAAGTTACAGAGCTAGAAACCCTTTTTTTGGAATAATTTAATGGTATTTTAGCGATCGCACCTGCTTTAATTGAGGGTAAGCTATTATTTACTTAGTTTAAAATCTGATTAAAACCTAGATATATTTTGTTTGGGTCGCGCAACGCCGAGAGTAGCTAGTGGAACAACCGAAGACATTTCGTATAGATCGTGGCATCGGTCATTACGACTTTAATGATTACTATGCCATACTGGGCTTGCCGTTGACAGCCGAAGCTTCTCATGTGCGTAAACGCTACTTGATGATTGCAAAATGTTTGCATCCTGATATTCATGGGCGCACTCCGACCGAAAAGCAAGTTGCCACCCAATATTTATCGAAGTTAGTTAATCCCGCCTACGATGTTCTTTCTCAAGAGCGAGAACGTACTGAATATTCGGCGATTCTCAAGCTGCTAGGCAAACGCTTAATGAAGCGCAATCAAAAATTTACGCCCCAATCAGAAATCGCCCAAAAGTATCTAATATCGGCGAGATTTAATAACTACGAGCAAACAATTCAAGACCTTGCCAAAGTTCAATATCAAGATTTAAACCAAGCATTAGAAAATATTGGTTTAATGAGTGAATTAAATTTGGTACATATACTTATTCAAGAAGGATATAAGCATTCTTCAGATGATTCCACGAGCCTTAGTATAGTTGCACCTAAGACTACTCCTCTTAATCCTACTAATGTTTCTAATCAAAACAATAGTAATACAGGTTCAAATACTTCAAATACAAAAGGCTCTAATGGAAATAGAGTAAACTCAGCCTATCCAAACAGTACAGTTGGTAGTTATCAAATGCGTAGTGATTCCCAAGTACCACCTCGCACTTCGGTTAATCAAAACAATAATAAAGATAATACTAATTCAACTAATAACTCAACAAGTACAACCAACAATACTCAAAACAAATCAAATTCTAACTTCAATTCTAATTACAAAACTAATTTGAATGGCGAAACTAGCTCTAATAAAGCTAGTAACAGTAATGAAGTTAATCATAATTTGCTTGAGCAATATATTCTTGAGGCAGAAAAATATATTTCTAAACAGTCGTGGGGCTTAGCATTAAAAGAACTGCGTAGTGCTATTCAGCTTGATTGCAATAGTAGTAAATGTCATGCTTTGTTAGGTTTTGTTTATATGCATCAAAAATTAGTGGGCATGGCAAAAGTAAGTTTTCAGCAAGCTTTGAAATTAAATCCAGAAGAACCATTAGCTCTGAAATACATCAATCAAGTTGGTGGTATATCGCCAAAAGTTGATCCATCCCAAGCTAAACCTAAAGATGATAAAAAAGGTGGATTTTTTGGTTGGTTAGGTGGAGGTTAAAAAAATAAGTGGAACTCAAACAAGCGATCGCCCAAAAAGCTCTGGATTTAGGATTTACGAAGGTGGGGATTGCTAAAGCGGAGTCAGGGATTGAGTCCGATCGCTTACAAGAATGGTTGGCTTTGGGCTATCAAGCAGATATGGACTGGATGGCGAGTCCCAAGCGACAAGATATCACTCAGGTAATGGCGGGAGTGAAATCAGTGATTTGTGTGGCGCTAAACTATTACACGCCGCACCAACATTCAATCGATCGCCATGTTGGTAAAATTTCTCGTTATGGTTGGGGGCGTGACTATCATAAAGTTTTGACCAAAAAGCTCAAGGCTTTGGCAACTTGGCTAGAATCTCTTGGGGATGAAGAAAATCAAGGGGATAAAATTCAAACCCGATATTATGTTGATGCAAGTCCAATTTCTGAAAAGGCTTTTGCTCAGAGGGCGGGGATCGGTTGGATCGGCAAGCATAGTAATGTGATTACCCGCGACTATGGATCTTGGTTATTTCTTGGCGAAGTGCTGACCAATTTAGAACTCGAACCCGATCGCCCACATACCGAGCATTGCGGTACTTGTACAAAATGCATAGATGCTTGTCCGACAGGGGCGATCATACAGCCCTTTGTGGTAGAGGCAAATCGCTGTATTGCCTATCACACGATTGAGAATAAATCAGCGCAAATTCCTGAAGCGATCGCCATTAATTTACAGAATTGGGTGGCTGGTTGTGATATTTGCCAAGATGTTTGCCCTTGGAACCAGCGCTTTGCTCAAGAGACTTTAGAAGCTGATTTTCATCCTTTTCCTCATAATATCGATCCAAAATTAGAGGATTTAGCCAATATGACGGATGAAACTTGGGATCAAAATTTCACAGGCTCAGCATTGAGAAGAATTAAACGCGATCGCTGGCAACGCAATGCCAGAACTATTATGAGGGGCAAAGATCATAGCGCAAGGCTGGGGTTATAGCTCTACGAAATCATTGTGTAATGCGGCATACCGTCTATATTGATATGTTTGCGCTATACTAATAATGCTGTGAATATAACTTAACATTAGTTAGAGAATGCTAATAAGAATTTCCACTAAATGAATTTATCGCTTTTAGACTAGGAATAGTTGATGCTTAGTCAGCATGTAATCAAGCCCACTTACTTAGCAAGTTGTAGCTTTTCTTTAAATATTCTTTTGTGATTTCTAACTTTAGATTCGAGGGGTAGATACTAGTGGCTGATATAAAAGTTATTCAACAAATTAGGAATGGCAAAGATAATGTACAACGATGGAATGCTTGGCGGTTAACGCAGGGGTCGGAAGTTATAGATCTCGAAGATGTAGACCTGTCTGGACTACTACTCACTAAAGTCGATCTTAGTCAAGTTAAACTCTGTCATGTTGATTTTAGTAGAACGGATTTGACTTACGCGAATCTATCAGGCGCAGATTTAAGTGGAGCGATTTTTCCTAACGCTAATTTGCAAGGTGCAGATTTAAGTAAGGCAACTCTGCGTCAAGCTAATTTTAGTCGAGCCAATCTTGAAAATGTTAATTTCACTCAAGCCGATCTGCGCTCCGTAGATTTACGAGGTCTCAGCCTTCCTGCTGCAAATCTGAGTGGGGCTGATTTGCGTGAAGTTAATTTCGGTGGCACAAACTTCATAAAAGGAAATTTTAATGGAGCAAATCTCAGTGGTGCAAATCTAAGTAATGCTAATTTTAGTGGTGCGAATTTAAGTAATGCCAATTTGAGTGGCGCTAAACTCAGTAAAGCAAACTTGAAAGGTGCGTTATTAACTCGCGCCAATTTATGTGGAGCATTACTTGATGGTGCAGATCTCAGTATAACGGGGTGTATGATGGCAAATTTTAGCGAAGCTATTTTAAATCAAGCGATTCTGAACAAAGCTAATTTAGGCGGAGCTATTTTGAGTGGAGCGCAACTAGTTAGCGCCCAATTACAAAATAGTTTTTTGGGTGATGCATTTTTGAGCATGGCTAATTTAACTAAAGCCAATCTTACTGAGGCTGATTTTAGTCGAGCCTGCTTATATAAAGCCAATTTGTCTCAGGCAATCTGTACTGGCGCAAAATTTCGTAATGCAGAATTACACGAAGTTGACCTGAGTATGGCGATACTTCAGCAAGTGGATTTTGGGGTTGCCCAACTTCAACAAGCATATTTGTGCGGCGCAAATTTAAGAGGTGCAAACTTAATGGGTACTAATTTTGAGAATGCAAATCTGGCTAAGGCAAATTTAACTGGTGTAATTATCGAAAGTACGATTTGGACTGGCGCTAATCTTCAAGGTGTAATTGGGATAAGGAAAAAATAGTGCGATTAACACCAAGAACTGGAAAACATGTTTTCCAGTTCTTGGGATCTTCTTTACTTTCAAAAGACTGTAAAATATGGTTTTTCAACTGGGTTAAGCTGTGGCTGCAAACATTGCATATTTGGACTGCCCGACAGGGATTGCGGGTGATATGTGTTTAGGTGCGCTAGTGAGCGCGGGCGTACCTTTAGCATATTTGCAAAATATCATCCAAAAATTAGGACTCGATCGCGAAGTAAAATTATGGACAGAAACGGTTTATCGCTGTGGAATTCAAGCAACGAAGCTCCATGTCGAATTAATAAGTGGTGAGATAAATCCCATAGAGGATTCACCCACTTTCGCGATTAAAGATCCCCATGAGCATGAGCATAGCCATAATCATCCACATGAAGACCATACCCACGCAGATCATGCAGACCATACTCACAGCCATGATGCGCCTACTTCTAACTCCCATGCCCATCCCGTCCATCGGCATTTACCAGAAATCGAAAAAATTATTCGCGATGCAAAATTACCATCACCGATTGAGGTTTGGAGCTTAGCCACATTTAAAGAATTAGCGATCGCTGAGGGATTAGTACATGGCATCGCGCCCGAAGCAGTGCATTTTCATGAAGTGGGCGCTGTTGATGCGATCGTGGATATTGTTTGTACCTGTGCAGGATTTGCTTGGCTGGAAGTTGAGAAAATTTATTGTTCGGCTCTGCCTACTGGCGGCGGATATGTGAACTGCGATCACGGCAAAATGCCCGTGCCAGCACCAGCAACGCTGAAATTATGGGAGTTGCACGAAGTTCCTGTATTTGATAATGGGATTAGGAAAGAATTGGTTACGCCGACAGGTGCAGCGATCGCGGTTACGCTCTGTGAAAAATTTGGTGAAGTTCCCTTAATGAAAATAAAAAAAGTGGGGCTAGGTGCAGGTACTCAAGATCTCGAAATCCCTAATGCATTGCGCCTATGGGTTGGCAAGAGCAAGAAAAAAAAACTTTAAACTTTAAAGAGATGCAGTCCTCAATGGTTGGGATATCTAAAAATGAATCTCGCCAAACTACTGAAACGATCGCCATTCTCGAAACTCAAGTTGATGATATGACCGCGCAAGCGATCGCTTATACAATGGAGCAACTTTTGCAAAATGGGGCTTTAGATGTCTATACCCAAGCGATCGGCATGAAAAAATCGCGTAGTGGGACATTAATTACGGTCATTTGTCATTGCGATCGGCAGGCTATTTGTGAACAAATTCTTTTTCGAGAAACTAGTACTCTCGGTATTAGAGTGCGCCAACAGGAGCGAAAAATCTTATGTCGGAAAATTCTTGAGGTGGAAACTGAATATGGCAAAGCTAGGGTTAAGATTGCGTGGCGCGATGGATTTCGGACGTTCCAACCAGAATATGAGGACTGTGCAGAATTAGCGCGATCGCATCGAGTTCCACTAACCAAAATCCAGTCTGCTGTCAGCATAGCCGCACAGATAACGTTATAGTCCGATGTTCAAGTTCTGTATTCGGTTTGACTTATTTAAAAATGCTTTGACAAGATAATTTTAAGTAGGTCATCAAAAGAAACTTATAAATTCCCAGATCCCCGACTTTTTCTAGACAGGCAAAGACTATTTGCAAATTCACAAAAAAAGTCGGGGATCTTAACCTTTGCTTTTTAAGTTTGCTTATGCCTAGCCACTTTACAAGGCTTTTGTTTCTATAAATTCATCAAAATATTGATTCAAACAGTGGATTTTAATTATGTCTTTAAGTAATATTCCAATTGTTAATAAAACCGCAAAACCGATTCAAAAATCTTCACAAATTTTGTCTCCGCAAGAATTAAGTGTTTTAAATGCAAGGTCAAATTTTAAAGGAACCTTGCAATTAGTAGGACATCTTGCTGTGATGGCGGTCAGTGGATATCTCTGGGGTACAAATATGACGCATCTTAGCGATCGCTGGTTTATCGATATACCCGCCTTAGTACTGTATGGATTTAGCTTTGCGATTATGTTTGCGCCTTTGCATGAATCCTCACACCGCACCGTTTTTACGAATAATCAAGCTAATGATGCTCTTTGTTGGTTTGCAGGGCTTTTATCTTTTTATAACAGTACCTTCTATCGCCTGTATCACAAGTGGCATCATCGCTATACGCAGATTCCTGATAAAGATCCCGAACTCAGCGATCTCAAGCCGACAAATCTTAAGGAGTATATTATTGAAATTAGCGGGATTACTTGGTGGATTGGCAAATTTAAGAGACATTTCCTCACAGCGATCGGTAACTTAGAAAATTGTCCATTTATTCCTGAAAGCTCCCGTGCGGAAGTGATTCGCTCAACCCGTTTACAGCTATTGGTTTATGCGGTAGCGATCGCTATTTCCATATATTTCCAACAGCCTTGGTTTATCACCTATTGGATGCTCCCCCTCGCAGTCGGTCAGCCGATTTTAAGATTTTTACTCCTAGCCGAACATACCGATCGCCCCAATACTGACAATATGCTTGCCAATACCCGCACTACGCTTACCCTTGCGCCCTTACGATTCCTGATTTGGAATATCTCCTACCATGCCGAACATCACCTCTATGCTTCCATTCCCTTCCATCAATTAGGCGCAGCCCATGAGAAATTAAGTTCCCATTTTGAATGTGTCGAAAAAGGCTATATCAACGTCAATCGCCAAATCATTGCTAATTTTGGCACAAAGACTGGGAATTCAGTAGCATGAGCCTATTTAATCACAAAAAATTTACAATTGAGGGCTTTCAGCTTCAGTGCGGTAAAACTTTGCCGCAAGCGCAACTGGTTTATCAGACTTACGGTGAACTAAATCGCGATCGCTCAAATGCAATCCTCTATCCTACCTCCTACGGAGCGCAACATCCTGATATTGATTGGTTAGTGCGACCCGAGGGCATTCTCGATCCGACAAAATGGTTTGTGATCATCATCAATATGTTTGGGAATGGGCTATCGAGTTCGCCTAGTAATTGTGCAGAATGTGGCTTAGCTGAGCAGGGTTTCTGGTTTACACATCTGGATAATGTCACGGCTCAAGAGAAATTGCTGCGTGAAGTCTTTGGGATTGAACGCTTAGCCCTAGTTTATGGCTGGTCAATGGGCGCTCAGCAAGCCTATCATTGGGGTGCATTGTATGGCGATCGCGTGGAACGTATCGCGGCAATTTGCGGCACGGCGAAAACCACCGATCATAATCGTATTTTCTTAGAGAGTTTGCGATATTCTCTCACTGGCGATCCGACTTGGAATGGAACTAGTTTTGATGGTATTCCCGATCGCGGTTTTCGCACCTTTGCCAGAATTTATGCCAGTTGGGCAGCATCCCAAACCTTTTATCGTGAAGGTTTGTACTATCAATTCGGTTATGAATCTCTCGAAGATTATCTCTTGCGTGGTTGGGAAGCTGGCTATCGCAAGCGCGATCCGCGAAATTTGATGGCTATGATTGATACTTGGTTACGCTGTGATGTCAGCGATAATCCTGTTTATCAAAAAGATTACGCACTTGCCATGCGATCAATTCAAGCGAAAACCCTAGTCATGCCTAGTACTACGGATTTGTATTTTACTCCCGAAGATTGCGATCGCGAAGCTTCCCTAATTCCCTATAGTTCATACATTCCCATTCCTTCGATCTGGGGACATCGCGCTGGCAATCCCTATCAAAATCCTGAAGATGCCGAATTTATTCGTCAAGCAATTTGGGAATTTCTAGAACAACCGTAGAGGCAATTCATGAATTGTCTCTACGGTTTGACAACAAGGGGCTTAAGCCCCTTGTTCAGCTAACTTAGATAAAGTCAAAACATTTCAATAAAATTCGCTATAATATCAACTTAAGTGCTTTAGTGCTTTGTTCCTCAAAAGCTTAATCAAGTCTCAATCAAAGCTCAATTCCAAAAAGAACTAGATTTTTCAACATGAATTCCCAGCCCATTTTTGTCCTCGCTTCCGCATCACCTACTCGCAAGAATATTTTAGAAAACGCGGGAATTAAACCGATTGTTAGAGTTAGTTACTTTGACGAAGACGCGATTCAGGTCAGCGATCCGACATCGTTGGTGCTGACCTTAGCCCAATGCAAAGCCAAGGCGATCGCCCATGAGTTTATCGGACAAAAAGCTTTGATCATGGGTTGTGACTCGATCATGTATCTCAATGGCATGATTTATGGAAAACCTGATAACAAGGAAATAGCGATCGCTACATGGCAAAAAATGCGTGGGAATTACTGCGAACTCTATACAGGACATTGTTTGATTGATGCGAAGACCGAGCGTAGTGTGATGCGTTATGGAGTCACTAAGGTCTATTTTGCTGATGCTAGTGATGCGGAAATTGCTAGTTATGCTGAGTCAGGAGAACCATTGTGCTGTGCAGGATGCTTTACGTTAGAGAAACTGGGGGGACTATTAATTGAGAAAATCGAAGGCTGTCATACAAATGTGTTGGGCTTGAGTTTACCAATCTTGCGCCAAATGTTAACGGAACTTGGCTATAGCTTTAAATTCACTGCCAATGGAACCATAATCCAATGAATACCGCCAATCGGAATACAGTCTGGGCAAGCATTGTCGCCGAAGAACTCTATCGCTCAGGCGTAAAAACAGTTTGCATTTCCCCAGGCTCCAGATCGACCCCATTGGTGATTGCTTTTGCCGAATTACGTGATCGCCATCCCGATTTGCAAATTTTGGTACATATTGATGAGCGATCGAGTAGCTTTTTTGCTTTGGGAGTCGCGAAAGTCCAGATGTCTCCCGTAGCGCTGCTATGTACATCTGGAACCGCTGCCGCTAATTATTTCCCTGCAATTATTGAGGCTTATCATAGTCGGATTCCGTTAGTAGTTTTGACCGCCGATCGCCCTCCTGAAATGCGTGACTGTGGCTCTGGACAGACTATCGATCAAATTAATATCTATGGCAAATATGTCCGTTACTTCTTTGAAGTGGGAACTCCAGAAATGATCGGCTTTCGATTGCGTTACTTGCGATCGCTTGTTAGTCGCAGTGTCAGCATCGCCGTTGGTAAAGGCGAAACACCCGCAGGTGCAGTCCATCTGAACTTCCCATTTGCCGATCCGATGCCGCCGATTCCAGTTCTCAATGATGTACCAGAAGACTTAGCGATCATCAGTCCCGAAGCGATGTTGGGGAATCCATCAGGAGCAGCCTATAGTCAAATGATTGCAGGAATGAGATCGCTAGATACGGAGGCGATCGCCACTATGGCAAATCAAATTATTAGCTATCCCAAGGGCGTGATCGTTGTGGGTGTATATGATGCACCGATGGGATTTTTAGAAGCAGTCCGACATTTGGCGAGGGCGACAGGCTATCCATTACTGATCGAAGCCACAGGAACAAATCGTCACGAAGAAATTGGCTATTACGATAGTTTTTTGCGATCGCCCAACTTCTGCAAAACCCATGCTCCCGATATCGTCATCCGCTTTGGTGCAATGCCCACATCTAAAAGCTATCTGCTATGGCTGGAAAGACATATCGGCTGTCAACAAATCATAGTTGGTAGTACCAATAGTGACCCCACTCACGGTATTACTCAGGCTCTGAATGTCTATCCTGTCAAATTTTGCGAACAATTAGCTAATTACTTAGAGAACTACGCTCAACCGCTTTGGCAAAATAATCTGCACAACAAACAATGGCGTTCAGATTTTGAAATCGCTGAAAGTATTGCCGAAAACGAGATTGCCAATTCTCTCGCTAAAATCGATGAATTATTCGATGGCAAGGTTTATGCCGAACTTTCCCAAATCCTGCCTGAGCATACCTATATTTATATAGCCAGTAGCACACCCATAAGGGATTTAGATACCTTTTTCCATAGCGATCGCCCAATTACCGTGCTAGCCAATCGTGGTGCAAATGGCATTGATGGCACGCTCTCCAGTGCTTTGGGTGCATCTTGGGGATGCGATCGCGCAGGTAAACAAGCAATGGTTCTCATTTGTGGTGATTTAGCTTTCTATCATGATTTGAACGGATTATTAGCGGCGAAAAAATACAATATTTCTCTAACTGTAATTCTCCTTAATAATGACGGTGGTGGTATTTTTGATTTATTGCCTATTTCCAAGTTTAAAAATACCTTTGAAGAGTTCTTCGGTACAGCCCACGGATTAGATTTCGCTCCCATCGTTACCGCCTACGATTGCCAACATATTCTCATTCAAGATTGGCAACATTTTCATACAGCTTTGCTTGGTTCTCTTGATGCTAAAGGAACTCAAGTCTTAGAGATAAGAAGCGATCGCAAACGCAATAAAGAATTACATTTTGAAATTTGGAATCAGGTCGTCACCAGTTGCGATAGTTATTTTCAAGAAAAGTTGCGATCGCAATGATTGTAAATACCCTAAAACCTGTAGCGCATGCGCTACAGGTTTTAGGTCTGGTTTTATATTTAATCGTACTTAGCTACTTATCCGCGTAGAAACTAGTCTTAAATCTGGAGGAATAGAATCTGTTTCGTCATCAAATTCTAATAGTGTTTCGCGAGTTGGTAGATATCCAGATTCCCCAAAAGATAGGAGCATTCTTTGCAAAGCAATCCATACTTCAGATTCAAATTCCCAGTCATAGCGATGGTTGGAACGACCTGCGATCGATCGCAAAGCCCAGAAGTAGCTATTGCGAACAATTGAGCCTTGCTTGTTGTATTTCGGCACATCCTCACGATTAATATATAGAACTTCGTTATCGATCTTGACTCGCATTTTTCTCTGCAATTTAAAAGCTTACATTGGTTTCGATTTTGCCTACGGCAAAATCGAAATTATTACAGAATATTTTCTATATCCAACTCCGAAGCGGCTCTCGCAAGTTGAGAAATATCGCTCAGATTCTCGATATAGGGGAGAATACCAAAAACAGGAATAGAAGCAAGTCGTGAAATTAATTGCGGCGGTGCTAGTTCTTCAATTTCTTCAGGAGAATATACCTGTGAACAACTTAGAACAATCCCCCGCAGTTTTACTTTCTGTAAATTCGCCAGCGCGACATTGGCGATCGCCTGAGAAATCGCACCTAAACGCACAGGAACAACTAAAATCGTATCCAACGCCCAATCTCTAGCTAAATCCGCGACAATATATTCATCGGTAATCGGCGAACCAAGTCCGCCCAAAGACTCAACCAGTAAAAATTCTTTTTGTTGTTGGAGTTTTTGAAATTGTTGCCAAATTACGGCTAAATCAATGGGCTTGCCTTCTTTATGAGCAGCGATCGCAGGGGCAATTGGGGTTTCAAAATATAAAGGTGTAATTTCGGCAAGGGTTTGGGACAGCGCAAAAGTTTGATGATAAAACTCGCGATCGCCTATTCCTGATTGCAATGGTTTGTAAATACCTAATGAATTACTAGGTGTACTTTGTGAGATATCGCGATAGGTTAACCAATAAGCAGCCAAAGCCGCCGTTAATATTGTTTTCCCCACGCCAGTGTCACTGCCAACAATTAATAATGGTTTCATCTTTATCTAGTATTTAAAAAAAATTTATTAAGGGTCACAATCAATAGTACATCTCATACCAATTCATGAAAGCATGACCTAGTTATTGTTGATTTTGGTATCATTCAAGACTACACCGCAAAGAGAGCTACAATCACCTGAGCAATTCGCAAAGATTTTAGCAAAATATATTTTACTTTTGATTCTAAATACAGTCTATAGCAGTCCTAAATCATTTATGAGAAAAATAGAGCTTCGACTCATTTAGGATTGCTATATTGGGCTGTAGCTAACTTACGACATTAGGTTAAAACGAAATGAAGATAACTATTTACTATTGTGGATTTGGCGAGAGATACTTCCAAGAAGCAATTATATCTGCATTAAGTGTACGCATTATTGGCAGCTTTGATGGAGAAATACTGATCTTCTGCGATCAGAATTATGGATTTTCTTGGCTAGAGAACTATGGCTACGCGGCTCCTAAAGTAACTCTTGTCACTTTAGGTAACAAAGAACCCAAAGATGCGGCTGCATTTAGGCTAAAAGTACTCGATTACATCCCAATCGACAACGAGTCGATTTTACTGTACTTAGATACTGATATAGTATGCATACGCTACATTGAATGGAAAGAATTACTTTCCAATTGCGACTTAAATCTGGTTAATGTATATGGATATTCTGATCGAACCCAAGATAACCCCAATATGGCGGGTTTTGTCACCGATGACGCGGATATTCTATCTCAAAAAGCCTTTTGTTCTGGACTACTATTATTCAGACCACTCGACTCGATCGCCAAATCATTTGTTGAAGTGTTACAGCGTTATGCAAACCAACAAAACATAAATGTCTGTTGGGAGCAGCCTATGCTCTGCTATGTACTGCTCAAGAATAATCTTGCTAACATTACGCTTGACCCATATGTAAATGAGTTGCGTAACCCAGATGCTGACAAAAAAGATGCAGTCTTTAATCATTTATGTGGCTTGCGTTCAGAAAATAGACCCACACAAATGTTAAATCTACTTAAACAAGTTGAGAAAAATTATTAGCTGTCGCCATACCCGTATTTCCTATGACCAATCAGCCTATCAATTTTGAAGGTGCAACTATATTTGATGCACCTGAATTTGAACATTTTCTGATTTTGCAAGATCCTGAGGGTGAGCAGAGAATTTCGCTAGAAGTTAAGAGCTATGCGATTGGGCGATCGCAAGACAATACGATCCTGTTGCGATCGCAGTTAGTATCGCGAAAACATGCGACCTTGCTGGGGATTGCTGTGTTACCGCCGCTATTACAGGTATTTCGAGTTAGTGAAGGCACTAAAGAAAATAAAAAAAGTACTAATGGGATATTAATAAATGGTATTACCAGAAATTCTTGGGTATTGATGGATGGCGATGAAATTACCTTTAGTAGTAACACTAAAGCTATTTATAAGATTAAACCTGAACCAAAATATAGTAACAATATCGAATTATTTTTGGACTGTTTAGTTGATTTAGCTAAAGGTAGTAGTAAATCAGGGAAATATATTGAAGCTCAAGAATATTTAGAACAAATTCTAATTTTAAGTCGGCAGATATATGGTGAATCTCACCCAAAGATTGCTAAGTATCTGGTTGATTTAGCGATAGTTTATTATTCGCAAAATCTCTTCAATAAAGCTGAGAGTTTATTCTTAGAAGTAATTGAACTACGCACCAAGATTCTGGGCGCTGAGCATCCTGATGTTGCGGCTGCCATGTTTGATTTGGCAGCTATTTACAGTAGTCAATCTCTATCAGAAAAAGCAGAGATAGTATTTTTACAGGGACTAGCAATTCAGCAAAAAGCTCTCGGCGCAGAACATGTCGAAGTTGCTTCAAGTTTAATGAATTTGGCGACGTTGTATTACGGTAAGAAGCGTTATCTAGAGGTAAAAGAGTTATATGAGCGATCGCTTAAAATTTATCGGCGATCGCTTATAAATGGACATCCAAATATCATATCAGCGCAGAAAAAGCTAAATAAAATCAACAAAAAGCTGCGTCCTAAGTGGCTAGCTTGGCAGGTTTTGGTTCCTGCGGCTTTGGTCTTAATTATAGGAATTGCTGCTGGTATTTATTTGGTAATCAAGCAATCGCCAAAATGCACAAAAGTTTTACCTGATGGGACTGTAGAGCAAATATCTGGTAATGAATGTCGCATAAATCAGTAAATAATGGAGTAGCTTATTTTCACAAACGCGCTAACCAGCAACTTCCACTGACAGAAAATCTTCTAGCAGCCCTTCTATTTTTGAAAAAATTACGGCTATAGATTTTGAAGTCGTAGTTTTACAGAATCGCCGTGGGATGGCAAACCTTCAGCTTCGGTAAGTAAAGCGATCGCTCCTGATACTTCCTTTAAGGCTTCTTGACTATATTGAATCAAACTAGAATGTTTCAAAAATGTCTCGACACCTAAAGCCGAAGAATACCGCGCACCACCACAGGTTGGCAAAGTATGATTTGGTCCTGCTAGATAATCACCTACGGCTTCGGGGGTAGCATGTCCGATAAAAATCGCCCCTGCATGACGAATTTGATCGATCAATTGCCAAGGTTCTTCGACTTCTAGTTCGAGATGTTCAGGGGCAAACTGATTGGAAAGCTCGGCGGCGGTTTTTAGGCTATCGACAACGATAATTAATCCATAATGCGCGATCGCCTTTTCGGTCATTAAACGGCGCGGGTGATTTTCCAGCATCCGATTTACTTCTTCAGAAACACGATTGGCAAGGCGGGAATCATTGGTAATTAAAATTGAAGCTGCCATCTGGTCATGCTCAGCTTGAGCCAGCATATCGGCTGCGACGTAGATGGGATTCGCACTGGCATCAGCAATAATTAAAACTTCAGATGGTCCAGCGATCGAGTCAATACCGACCCGTCCAAACACCTGTTTTTTGGCGAGAGTGACATAGATATTTCCAGGTCCCGTGATTACATCGACCTTGGGAATTGTCTCCGTACCATAAGCTAAAGCCGCGATCGCCTGCGCCCCACCCACACGATAAATTTCTTCGACTCCCGCAACTTGCGCCGCCACCAAAATGGCAGGATTCATGGTGCGACTTTCCCCTGGAGGTGTGACCATGACAATCTTTTTGACACCTGCGACTTTAGCAGGTACTGCATTCATCAAAACTGTACTTGGATAAGCCGCTTTGCCCCCAGGGATATAAATACCAGCAGCATCGACAGGCGTATAACGCTTGCCCAAAACCACATCTTTGTTACCAAAATGCACCCAACTTTTAGGTACACGCATTTTATGAAATTCTTCGATCCGTTGATGAGCCATTTCGATCGCCTTGAGCAGATCGCCTTTAACTTGCTGATAGGCGGCATCTAGCTCTGATCCAGTTACACGCAACTCACTCGCTGTGAAATCTTGGTTATCAAATTCAGATGTATAGTGCAGGAGTGCGGTATCGCCTTTCCGTCTAACCGTTTGGATGATTTCGGTGACGGTGGCTTCTTTATGGATCATCTGATCGTCATAGATGCGATCGCAAATCCGTTTGATTTCGGATTCTGCTTCAGTTCTTTGGGTGACAATTCGCAGCATAGATTGTGACATAAGAAGCGATTATTAATCCTAGCTTAACCTGTAATCCTATGACTTGTGTGATCTAAAGTCTAAAAAGACTGTAGTTTTTGCATCGCCGCGCCACTATTGATAAGCTCTTGAGCAGATGCGATCGCCTTACCAATATCAGTATGCAATCCATAGAGCCAGAGATAAAATCCGCTATTCCACAAAACTGAGTTGAGGTATTCTGATGGCTCACCCTTGAGTGCGCCTATAATTTTCTGAGCAATTTCTGGAGCGTCAGCGATCGCCACATCCTCAAACCTAAAGCCATAGTTTCTTGCAGATAAAGTCAACCTCTCAAATTGATCCCCACGATTAAGCCCAATGATGGCTGTGCGCGATCGGGGCAGATCCAAACTGCCCTCTAGTCCTTTGACTGTAGCGAATTGATTGATCCCATGCTGAGCAAAGGCTTCACGGATATTTGTCTCAGTCGGTGGATGCACAAACCCCGATACGATTAATTGCTTGCCTTGATAGGGCGACCACATTAACTCAAGGGTGGCAAGGGGTGGACGCTTACCAATCTGCTCGCGGTAGGGAACCAAACTCTGAGCATCAGGAAAATGCTTCGGTAAATAAACAAATCCTAAATTATGGGTTTCTAAATTCTGCTGCACTTCGCTAATGCTCAAATCTTGCCAATTTAATCCCAGAGCTTGCCAAATCTCAATAAATGGCAACCCCTCCTTAGTTGGCATCCGATCGCCGCCATGCATCAATACAGGAATACCCCCCGCCGCCAATATGATCGCCACTGCGGGGCTAACTGGTGCAGTTTTCGATCTACCGTCATAGGGCGATCCCATTACCAATACTTGTTTGTCAGAAGCGATCGCCTCAACTTTTGCGCCCAGTAGTTTATAAGCATCGAGCATTCCCGCTAATTCTTGACTGGTCGGGCGTTTGATCCGATGGGCGATCATAAAAGCTCCAATTTGAGCAGGAGTCGCAACCCCTTGCATCATCATGATCGTCGCTGCCTCAGCTTCTTGACGTGTCAAGGATTTGCTAGTATGCGTACCACTACCAACTTTACGCAAAAATTCGCGAAATTCTTTACTCATTATTCTTTAGGAAAATTCAATTTTGGAAGATTCACATGAAGCGTGTTCTCTGCCAGCAGTTAAGATTTTAAGCCGTTTTTCAAGATAAAGGGAGATTTTTTGGGAATCATCTAAATTCTATATTTTCAAAACCAAAAGAGAGTTGCGGCGCTTCGCGCCGCAACTCTCTTTTGGTTTTGAATAAAGGGCTAGCGCCATAATTTACTTTTTCGCCCCGCGAGAATGTCAGGAGATCATGAATATTGCGCTCCCCAAACATATATTTTCAGTTAAATAAATGTCCAACCGCCCATAGTTTATGCTTGGATAAGGACTGTAGCCTCACCCTCTGCCTTAGGGTCAGCAGAACTGCGTCAAGACAACCTAACCATTCAGGAATAATTCTATGCAAACAAATGTTGCTAATCAAACCAGCAATATTACGGTAGAAGACGATCGCACAGGTTTAAGTATCGAAACCCTGAAGCGTGCCTTTGCCGATAACCTATTCTACATTCAAGGCAAACTTGGCTCTCAGGCAAATTTCACCGACTACTACATGGCGCTATCGTACACAACACGTGATCGCCTCTTACAACGTTGGCTACAAACCCTCAAGGTCTACCACGAACAAGAGATCAAAACCGTTTATTACCTTTCCGCCGAATTTCTAATGGGGCGACATCTTGGTAATAGCTTGATTAATCTCGATCTGTACGAATCGATCGCCCAAGCCGTTAAAGAGTCTGGACTCGACCTGACCGAATTGTTAGAGCAAGAACCCGATCCAGGACTAGGTAACGGTGGACTCGGACGCTTAGCCGCTTGTTTCCTCGACTCTCTGGCTACCCTCGAAATTCCCGCAATGGGCTACGGAATTCGCTACGAGTTTGGAATTTTTAATCAATCAATTCAGCATGGCTGGCAGGTCGAGATTCCTGATAAATGGCTGAAATGTGGCAACCCTTGGGAAGTCGTGCGTTACGAATCCACTGTTCAAGTCAAATTTGGCGGACATACTGAACTTTATAATGACGATCGCGGTCGTCCTCATACACGTTGGATTCCTAGTTTCACGGTCGAAGGCATTCCCCACGATACCCCCGTGCCTGGTTATCAAACTAACACCGTTAATACCCTTCGCCTCTGGAAAGCTGAAGCAGGTGAAGATTTTAACTTCCAAGCCTTTAACTCTGGCGACTATGACGGCGCGGTAGCCACCAAGATTAAATCAGAAACCATTTCTAAGGTTCTTTACCCCAACGACAACACCCCTCAGGGTCGTCAATTGCGTCTAGAGCAGCAGTTCTTCTTCGTATCCTGTTCACTCCAAGACATCATTCGTCGCCATCTCACCAAGTATGGTCGCCTAGACAACCTTGCCGAACATGCGGCTATTCAGTTAAACGATACTCACCCCGCGATCAGTATTGCCGAATTGATGCGCTTGCTCGTTGACGATCACGGTATGTTTTGGGATGAAGCATGGCGCATTACCCAAAGCACCTTTGCTTACACCAACCATACCCTAATGCCTGAAGCATTGGAAAGATGGGGTGTTCCTCTCTTTGAAAGTCTATTACCAAGGCATTTGGAGATCATTTACGAAATCAATCATCGCTTCATGCAAGATGTGAAAACTTGGTTTCCTGATGATGAAGAGTTGCTATCGCGTCTATCGATTATCGAAGAAGGCGGTGGCAAAAAAGTTCGGATGGCAAATCTTGCTACAGTCGGTAGCCATGCAGTCAATGGTGTCGCGGCTCTGCACACCGAATTGCTCAAAGCTGATGTATTGAGAGACTTCTATAAGCTTTGGCCAGAGAAGTTTAATAATAAGACCAATGGAGTCACCCCGCGCCGTTGGGTATTGCTTGCCAATCCTGCTCTATCAGCCTTGATCACTGAGAAAATCGGTGGTACTTGGCTGAAGCATCTTGATGAACTTCGCAAACTGGAAGCCTTTGTTGACGATGCTGATTTCCGCGATCGCTGGAGACAGATCAAACAGGCTAACAAGCAGAAAATCGCTGATTATATCCGCACTCACAACGGTGTGGAAGTGGATGTTAATTCCATCTTTGACATTCAAGTCAAGCGGATTCACGAGTACAAGCGTCAACATCTTGATCTACTGCACATCATCGGTTTGTATTTGAGAATCAAGCAAAACCCTAGCATCAACATTACTCCTCGCACCTTTATCTTTGGTGGTAAAGCTGCCCCTGGATACTTCATGGCGAAGTTGATTATCAAAGCAATCAACGCGGTTGCTGATGTCGTTAATCGCGATCCTGATGTCCAAGGTCGGATTAAGGTCGTCTTCCTCGCCAACTTCAGTGCTTCTCTCGGTCAGTTGATTTATCCTGCTGCTGACTTGTCCGAACAAGTCTCCACCGCAGGTAAAGAAGCTTCGGGAACTGGCAACATGAAGTTCACGATGAATGGTTCTTTGACGATTGGAACCCTTGATGGCGCGAACATCGAGATCCGCGAAGAAGTTGGTGATGATAATTTCTTCCTCTTTGGTTTAACGGCTGCGGAAGTTGAACAGAAAAAGGCTGAAGGCTATAATCCTCAGACCTATTATCAAAGCAATGATGAACTTCGCAATGTTCTCGATCGCCTCGGTATGGGATATTTCTCCCCTGGCGATAAGGACTTGTTCAAGCCTCTGGTTGATTCATTGATGTATCACGATGACTATATGTTGTTGGCTGATTATCAAGCCTATTCCGATTGTCAGGCGAGAGTTAGTGCCGCCTATCAAGATGTCGAAAAATGGACAACCATGAGTATTCTCAACGTTGCCAGATCTGGTAAATTCTCTAGCGATCGCACGATTAAAGAATATTGTGATGATATCTGGGATGTGAAACCAGTTAAGGTGGAAATGGAAGCTTACGATCCTGCCAACGCCACTCTTAATGTTGGTGGCTAATCCGTAAAGAAAAGTAGGGGCAGTTCATGAACTGCCCCTACTTTTCTTTTTTGTAGCGAAATTCCTGCTAAGTAATAAGTAAGTAAATTATGAAAGTTGCCTTTTTCAATACCAAGTCGTACGATCGCCAATCTTTTAATGCGGCTAACGAAAACCATCATCACGAAATAGTCTTTTTTGAATGTCATCTCAGCCGTGAGACTATTTCCTTGGCAACAGGATTTCCTGTCGTCTGCATTTTATTAATGACTACCTCAATGCAGAAATGATCGAAACCCTAGCCAAAGGTGGCACAAAATTACTTGCCCTGCGATCGGCTGGCTTTAATCATGTGGACATCGCGGCTGCGGAAAAATTTGGCATAGCGATCGCCAATGTACCGACCTATTCGCCATTCGCGGTTGCTGAACATGCGGCGGCGTTGATTTTATCGCTTAATCGCAATATCCATCGCTCCTATAACCGAGTGAGAGAAGGAAACTTTTCCATTGAAGGATTGCTGGGCTTCGATCTGCATGGGGCAACGATTGGCGTGATTGGTACTGGCAAAATTGGGGCAGTATTTGCTCAGATTATGCGCGGATTTGGTTGTAAATTATTGGGATATGATGTCTATCAAAATCCTGCTTGTTTGGAATTGGGAATGGAATATGTGCCAATTGCGGAACTATTCGCGCAGTCAAATATCATTTCTCTCCATTGTCCACTTACGCCTGACTCGCCATCACTTGATTAATGCTGAAGCGATCGCCCAAATGAAAACAGGAGCAATGTTAATCAACACCAGTCGCGGCGGATTAATCGATACACAAGCGGCGATCGATGGTCTGAAATCTGGAGCGATCGGCTATCTCGGTATTGATGTGTATGAGCAAGAGGCGGATTTGTTTTTTGAAGATTTATCGAATCAAGTAATTCAAGATGATGTTTTTGAGCGCCTGTTAACTTTTCCAAATGTTCTTGTAACGGGACATCAAGCCTTTTTCACCCGTCAAGCCCTTGCGAATATTGCGGAGACTACGCTTTCCAACATTACAGAATTTGCCAGTAAGCCCCAATCTGCACAGCAAGCCTGACCTCATAGTCAAAAATTCAGCAATCCGCGATACCGACAACAAAATTTTTTGGTGTATTATTAAGAATAAGTAACAATACTTAATTAATCTTTAACATTCCTTACGGAAAAACACAAGAAAATCATGAACTTTTTGATCAAATCTGCTGGTGTTGCGATCGCCACAGCAACCCTTCTAGTTGGTTCTCCTTCCTTGGCTCAAAACACTACAGTCAAACCAACCACAATCTCACCAAAGCCTGCTTCGGTTCGTCCTGCAACTGTAGAAAAAAAATCAAATATCGTTGAAGTTGCCGTAGCCAATGGCTCATTCAAAACTCTTGTTACAGCAGTTAAGGCTGCTGGTTTAGTAGAAACCCTTTCAGGTAAAGGACCATTCACAGTATTTGCTCCTACTGACGCAGCATTTGCAAAGGTACCTGCTGGAATTATAGAAACTTTGCTAAAGCCAGAAAATAAGGCTGCTTTGGTTAAGGTTTTGACCTACCACGTGGTTGCAGCTAAGGTTGAGGCTAAGGATATCAAGGATGGATCGGTTTTAGTTAAGACTGTTGATGGTGGTTCGATTAAAGTCACCAAGAGTGCGAAGGGTGTTGTAATTGACAACTCCAAGGTTGTTGCTGCTGACGTTAAAGCTAGCAATGGTGTTATTCATGTAATTGATACTGTATTGCTACCTCCAGACTTGTTTTAAGGATAAGTTCTGAGTATAAGTATTCAAGTAGCAATCCTATTTGAACTTCAAAAAAGAGAAAGGCAGTAATGGCTTTCTCTTTTTTATGTCTAAAATCTTATCGGGAAATCGGGGTTAAACCCCGCCCTCCAGTCAACAATTAATCGCCCCCTAGCCCCCAACTCTGAGGGAACAAGAAAAATAAAATTCTTTCAAAGTCCCCCAGTATTGGTGGATTTAGGGGCTTAGATAAATCAAAACGTAGACAGAGAGACTTGTGTACAAGGTAGCCATCTAGGAGCGATCGTTCTCAATTACTTTTCAATATTACTATTAGACTTCTTAATCATCTTGGGAATAGCTTACCTACACAGACTATCCTGTAGAATACAACCAGCAGATTTGTGGTTAATACTATGGTTCTCGCAATTTCACCACCAAAAGAGCCGCTATCCACTTCACAATTTAGCCATGTCGTTAAACAAGGCGAAAATCGAGTTGCCTTAAGAGGAATTAGCTGGTTAGTTTATCAACAAATTCTCAACGATCTCCCCCAAAGCCTCGCCGCAAGGCTGACATACGATCGCGGAATCCTTGAAATTACCATACCGTTAGAAACCCACGAATATTCAAGTGAATGGATTGGTTTATTCATTCGCATTTTCTCATTAGAAATGGGGCTTAAACTCAAATCAATGCGATCGACAACAATTAATCGTCCCGATCTTGAAAGATAATCGTCCCGATCTTGAAAGAGGTGTTGAGCCAGACGGTGCTTATTACATTCAAAATCAACCTAAAGTCGCAGGGAGAACCGTTGATTTTATGCAAGATCTCGCCTTCTTCCAGAGCAAGTGTCGTCTCAACTAACGCTTAAATACTGCTGAAACGACTGTAATCACCGTTGCTGATGCGATAAGACCGAAGGCAAGACTCACGAGGGATTGTGTAGCTTGTTGATAGTTTGTAAATCTATCGTTAAACTTTTCACTGTCCTTTGATAACTGCTCGACATCGCGATCGAGTTTATCTAGTTTTTCTAAGCGTTCTAAAACTTGTTTCTGAAATTCATCTTGAGACATAATCTTGTGCTTTTTATTTGCCTTATCTTTGACACTTACTGTTTTGATTCAAAAACTTTAGGCTAGGGGTTGGGTTGAACCTGAGATTGCTTTTCACAAATGAGCAACCAGATTCCATGTGCAATGATGAATACCGCCCAAATTGCTGACATCCAAATTGACCAAACCCAAACTTTATTCGTAATTGACTGCACAAACCACATACAGGTGCAGCAAGCCGAATAGATCGCCAGATGCAAGTAAAAATTAACTCTTCGTTCTAGGTTTTGGTATTCAGGATCGTTAGGATCTGGTGGTTTTGATAGCTTGGGCATAGAAAATGGAAAACTTAACTTTCCTAATGATAACTCAAAACCTCCTGAAAATTATTAGCAATGATCGCAAATTAAATAAATTAAAAATTAAATAACAACTATGTGTAAGGGCGGGTTTAACCGATAATTTGACCATACACCGAAAGGTTATCAGCAAAACCCGCCCCTACAGGAGATGATGATTTACAAGTTTCTTTTGCTGACCTACTTATTTCGCTCTAGAAGATGATGCTGAATCCTAGATATAGTGCTAATTTCCTCTTATAACTTAGGAAGCCTTAACGATGGATACTTGGGAAAGCTTACGCATGGCGGGAAAAACTCTCGCCGCTAATCGCCTGCGTAGTACATTAACAATGCTAGGAATCATCATTGGTAACGCCTCTGTGATTTTGATGGTCGGAGTTGGGCAGGGCGCACAACGCTATGCTTCAGAACAATTTCAGGCTCTCGGTACTGACGTTATTTTTGTGATCACAGGTACTGACAATGCTCGTCGTAATGTGATCGCGCCCCCCAATCGTTTAGTTTTAGCCGATGCTGAGGCGATCGCTACCCAAGTCCCCACTGTTCGTAGTGTTGCCCCGCAAATTAATGGCTCGGAACTAGCGATCGCAGGCAACAATACCAAACGCGCTACCCTAATTGGTACAACTGATACCTATGCGATTGTCCGCAATGCTGAAGTGAGTACAGGCCGATTTTTTAATGCCGATGATATTAAGCGCAACGCAAGGGTAATGACCATCGGCGCGGCGATCGCTAAGGAATTATTTCCTCAAGGTAATGCGGTAGGACAGAGCGTGCGAATCCGTGGCACAAGTTATGAAGTAATTGGGATCATGTCGGAAAAAGGCGCATTTCTTGGCACAAATCAGGACGACACCATCTTTTTACCGATTACGACCATGACCAGCCGTCTCACAGGTAAAACTTCACCCTATGGTGTCGCTGTCGCCGTAATTAATGTTTCCGCAACCAGTAATGACAATGTAAGCGCCGCCCAATTCCAAATAGCCAACTTATTGCGATTACGTCATCGAAGTTCCGATGTGAATGCTGATGACACATTTACGATTCGCACGCAACAGGATGCCCTAGAAATTGTCGGTAATATTACGGGGGCATTAACGATCATGCTAGCGGCGATCGCAGGAATCTCCCTATTTGTCGGCGGGATCGGTATCATGAATATCATGCTGGTATCGGTTACGGAACGCACCAGTGAAATCGGACTTCGCAAAGCGATCGGCGCGTCCCCCAGCGACATTCTCACCCAATTCACGATTGAAGCCGTAATTTTGTCTTTACTCGGTGGGGCGATCGGTACTGGATTCGGGGTTGGTGGCATTTTGCTGATCGCCGCAGTTTCGCCGTTAAAGGCTGGTGTATCCATCAGTGCGATCGCTTTAGCAGTTGGTGTATCAGGTGGGATTGGTTTATTCTTTGGGATTTTCCCTGCCCGACAAGCCGCGAGACTTGATCCGATTGTTGCGTTGAGAAGTATTTGATTGAAAAATAATTACGAATTATCAATTACGAATTACGAATTAAGTAAGTAGGCTTTAGATAGTGGAACAGGCTTCTAGCCTGTTGACGGGCAAGATGCCCGTTTCACATTTTATTTATATTTAATTGCAACCAAGTTAATCACCAATCACCAATCACCAATTATCAATGATTACCACTATTCCTAATGCGCCTGAAATTGCTGAAATGTCTGATTCGAAGCGCGAAATTGTGCGTCTGAATAATGTCTGTAAATATTATGGAAAAGATGACACCTTAGTTAAGGCTCTTGATGGTGTGAATTTTGTCATTAAGGAGGGCGAATATTGCGCGATTATGGGGGCTTCGGGTTCGGGTAAATCTACTTGTATGAATATTATTGGCTGTCTTGATAGCAGTACATCGGGACAGTATTTTCTAGATGAGCAAGATGTCTCCCACATGGAGGAGGGCGATCTGGCGAAGGTTCGCAATCTCAAACTTGGATTTGTGTTTCAGCAGTACCATCTATTAGCGCAACTGTCGGCGATAGAAAATGTGATGTTACCGATGGCTTATGCGAATGTGCGACCTAAGGAACAAAAGGAACGGGCGGCGGCGGCTCTGGAAAGGGTGGCGATGGGACATCGATTAAATAATCGCCCTAATCAAATGTCGGGTGGTCAACAACAACGGGTGGCGATCGCCAGAGCGATCGTTAATGAGCCTGTGATGTTACTTGCTGATGAGCCAACTGGAGCGCTGGATTCGCATACTACTGCCGAAGTCATGGAATTATTTGGTGAATTAAACAGGAGTGGAATCACGGTAGTAATGGTGACTCATGAAGCGGATGTAGCCAGAAATACACAAAGAATTATCTGGTTTCGGGATGGTCAAATCGTAAACGATCGCCTATCACCGTCAGATCTCAACCATGTTATTCAGTAAATACTAAGAAATATTTGGGAGTAGGTTGAAAGAAATGACGATCAAAATCGTTGATATTTCATGCTAGAGCAAGTAGTGATAAATACTTATCCTCATAAAATAAAGCGATCACGTCAAACTCTTTTCTTAATAAATTTTCAACTTGTGAAGTCGAACAATTACCAAGCCGAATCCAAATAACTTTTGGTGGACTCCCAAATACTAAGCTAAGGTCATGCATATCTGAATCTTTTGAAACAATCATCAAATTATTAGACTTGGCATAGTCCCAAACTATGGGATCAACAGTTGACTTCATGCCAACATCGCGAACGTGTAGTGATGTTGGGAAAAGATCAGCCAAACGGAACGGTAAATTTGGAGACAGGTTTTCATCAAAGAGTAATTTCATGCTGGTATTGGTGTTGTCATAAACCGACGTTCACGATCAGCCGCATAAGCGATACAGGCTTTAAAATCTTCTCTCGTGAGATCGGGAAAATCTTCAAGGATTTCAGCCTCTGTCATATCTGAAGCTAGGTACTCAAGCACTTCATAAACTGTAATCCGCAAGCCACGCACACATGGCTTACCACTACGTTTATTTGGCTCAATCGTAATGTAATTTCGGTAGTTCATAAATCTTCTCAGTCATACTTGGATATTCTAGAGATAATTGTGAGTGATTATCGTGCGAGAGCATTAAAAAACTGTTGCAAACTGTCTAAAAATGAACCTGACTGCTTGCCTGTTTTTTGCTTAAACAAACGTTCAATATCATCACTAGATGGACGCTGAGCAACTTCTGCCATCGGTTCCATTCCTGATGCAGTTTCTTGCCATACTTGCCATGTTTGCGGATAACAACGCCATAAAGCGCCAAGCTCCAAAGGTTTGATGTAATAGGCTGTCTCAAAAGTACTTAAAAAGCGATCGCGCATTTGTCTTGCCGCTAATCCTAAACCCACTTCACTATTTTCAAGGCGCGGATTTAGCATCACAAAGGGGCGATCACCTGCTAGCTGCACTAGTTTTTCGACCATCTCGACTTCAACGGAAGTGGGTTCGATTAATAAAAAAGCTTTGTCTTCTTCACGAATAGCTCGCCGCCCTTCATTAACTCCACGCACAGACACTTCCAGATCCGCCCATTCACGTTTTGCAAGCGCCGCCGCCCCTGCATCGGAGAAGATCGCTTGCCATTCTTTTCCATAGATCTGATTAAAACTAGCCGCAAATTCATAGGCGATCGGTAATACTTTTAGTTCAGGAAATCGCAGATCTGCAATTACACGGTTGCCACCATCAGCGATCGCTTGATGACTAGCAGCGATCGCCTGTTCAATAGCATCTTCTAAATTATCTGGAAGTAAAATTGGCATTGGCTCAGTTGGTTGTGTCATAAAAGGTTTCTAAAGTTAAGATCCCCGACTTTTTTTGTGAATTTACAAATTATCTTTGCTTGCCTAGAAAAAGTCGGGGATCTGGGCATTTACAGGCTTCTTTTGCTGGAATACTGCTAATTAAACTGCTCAGCCCAATTGGAGATCCAGTTGAGAGTTTTGTTTACCAGTTCAGGAGTAGATGCTTCACAATACAGACGTAGCAATGGCTCAGTACCACTAAAGCGAATCAAGAGCCAACTACCATCATTCAAACGGAACTTGAATCCATCAGGTTCCTTGGTTTCGATTACCTTCCGTCCCGCGATTTCGGTTAGAGAAAATTGTCGCAATGTCGATACTAACTTCTCACGCGCAGCCATTCCTGACAACTTCTTGTCAATGCGATCGTAATGGGAGACAAAATTAGTTTGCTTCTGCAAATTGCTATAGAGCAGACTTAAATCTTTTCCAGATAAAGCGATCGCTTCTAGCACATACAAAGCGGAAAGCAAAGCATCACGTTCGGGAATGTGATTACCATAACCTACGCCACCCGATTCTTCTCCACCTAATAAACAGGGAACACCAGAGAGCATTCTTTCGGCAATATATTTGTAGCCGACAGGAGTTTCGTAAACTGGCAGATCAAACAGCGCTGCGACTTTGGGCATGAGATCGGAACCACTTATGGTTTTAATCAATTCGCCTTTAAAACCGCGATGTTTAGCCAGATGCTCTAATAAAATGGGAATCAGAATTTGAGAACTGAGGAAATTGCCTTCACTATCCACTGATGCAATGCGATCGGCATCGCCATCAAATACAAATCCCACTAAAGTTTTTTCGGGATGGTCGCGATGATAGGTTTTGACAGTGCGGAATAGATCGGCGATATAACGCGGAAGCGGTTCGGGTGCGCCGCCACCAAAAAGTGGATCGCTATCACTATTAAGTTCAATTAAGTTGGTTTGATCTGCGGGTGGCAATTCTAAAATTTTTGCTAAACCACCTGCGGCGGCTCCATGCATTACATCCACGAAAACCGTCAGCTTTCCCAGCGCGATCGCTTCTTTAATAGATTCAATATTTACCTTACCGCGCAAAGCTTGGCAGTAACTCGCCCATGCGTCAAAGGTTTCGATTTTACCTTTCTGAGCGCGTTCATACTCAAAATCGCCACGTTCTAAAATTTCTTCAACTTTCGCGGTTACATCTTGCGAGACAGAACCACCGAAAGCCCCCTTAATTTTTAAACCTGAATAATTGGCAGGATTGTGACTAGCGGTGATTACCAATGCGCCCAAAGCCTTGTGATCGTAAGCCGCCCAACTAAATGCTGGTGTGGGTGCAAAGTCATCGGCAAGAAGTACATCAAATCCGATCGCTGCTACAGCTTCGGCAGTACGTTTGGCAAAAGCATCGGACATAAAACGGCGATCATAGCCAACAATAATCGTGTTACTGCCTGAAGCGTCACCTGAATCGCCAAAGGTTTCTTTTAGTATATGTGCTGCGATCGGGGCGACTGCCGCTAAACGCTCAAAGGTAAAGTCATCTGCAATGATGCCTCTCCAACCATCCGTACCGAAGCGTATGGGGGGATGCAATGGGAATTTGCCGTGCATAAGCCTGTAAAAATTTCTTCTAAATAAAGTTTACCGCGAAGCATACTCTCTTCTGGGAGAATAATTTAAAAGTGCCGAGAAGCAGCCCCTTTAAATTATTCTCTGGCTTGATGCTCAGCGCGAAGCGCTGTGTAGTATGATGCTGTCACTTCCAACCAAGCGATCGCAGACACCGACAATATGCGTATAGCCATATTTACCGAGACATTTTTACCGAAAATTGATGGCATCGTTACCCGCCTCAAATATACCGTTGAGTATCTGGTCAAACTCGGTAATCAAGTGCTGGTCTTTTCCCCTGATGGTGGACTTACAGAATATTGTGGCGCAGAAATTTATGGTGTATCCGCCTTTGATTTCCCCCTATATCCCGAATTAAAAGTAGCCTTACCGCGTCCTTCAATTGGTTACGCCCTCGAAAAATTTAAGCCCGATATCGTGCATATTGTGAATCCTGCGATTTTGGGGATGTCAGGTTTGTATTATGCAAAATCGATGAATTACCCGCTCATGGCTTCCTACCACACCCATTTACCGCAGTATTTGCAGCATTACGGTTTAGGGTTCCTTGAGGGAGTGATGTGGGAATTAGTCAAAACTACCCACAATCAAGCAGCACTTAATCTCTGTACCTCAACGGTGATGATCGATGAATTGCGATCGCATGGTGTTGAGCGGCTCGATCTGTGGCAACGCGGTGTCGATACAGTCCAGTTTCACCCGCGCTTTAAAAATGCCGAAATGCGATCGCGCCTTACTGAAGGACATCCCGAAGACATCTTGTTTCTATATGTAGGTAGACTTTCAGCCGAGAAAGAAATTCAGAATATCTTACCAGTGCTGCAAGCGATCCCCAATAGCCGCCTCGCCTTAGTTGGCAATGGACCCTATCGGCAAGAGTTAGAGAAAATTTTTGAAGGGACAAATACAAATTTTGTCGGCTATCTGCGTGGCGACGATCTTGCCGCCGCTTTTGCTTCTAGCGATGCATTTCTTTTTCCATCGCGCACTGAAACGTTGGGTTTAGTATTACTGGAAGCTATGGCGGCTGGTTGTCCCGTGGTGGCGGCAAATTCGGGTGGTATTCCTGATATTGTCACTAATGGGATTAATGGCTACTTATTCGAGCCAGATGAAAGTCACGGCTTGGTGATGGCAACTGAACACTTATTACAAAATCGTAATGAGTATATGTGTATTGAGGCACGTCTAGAAGCGGAAAAATGGGGATGGGATGCAGCGACAAGACAGTTACAAAGTTATTATGAACAAACCATTAGAATCAGCAATTCTGTCCTCACTACATAACCAACTACAAGATAATGATGGGCGGCGCTTCGCGCCGCCCATCATTTAAGAGTTCACCATAACGTAAATCTAAAATGGCTTATACGATCGCCTCAAATATATGTGAGGGTATTGCTGAATGTGTACCTGCTTGCCCTGTAGCCTGTATTGAACAAGGAGAAGGTGCAAACAGCAAAGGAACCATCTGGTTCAAGATTGATGCGTCTATTTGCATTGACTGTGGGGTTTGTTTACAGGTATGTCCGATTCAGGGTGCGATTTTGCCAGAAGAACGTCCAGAATTGGTGATAAACATATAAAACCTGTGGCGCACGCGCAGCATGCGCCACAGGTTTTTGGGTTTTATTCAAGCCAAACTTACGATATACATAAACTTAAATTTGATTAATCATGAATGAAGATCAAGATTTAATGACCTCTGGCAATACAATTCGTAGGGTGGCGATCGCTATTTTGCAATATCAAGACAAATTTTTAATGCAATTGCGTGACGACATCCCCTCGATCGTACATCCTGGGGTTTGGACAATGTTTGGTGGACATTTAGAAATAAATGAACAACCTGAAATTGGTGTTTGTCGTGAATTACAGGAAGAAATTGGCTATGTACCTCAACAAATAAGTCATTTTCGTACTTACGCAGATGATTTGGCTTTAGGCGATCGATCTTTAGGCGATCGATCTTTAGGCGATCAAATTTTAGGCGATCGCGCTTTAAATGATCGAGTAATCCGCGATGTGTTTTATGGTTGTCTGGATGTGGGACTAAATATGCTCCAATTAAATGAAGGATGGGATATGGATTTACTATCATGTCCAGAAATCATCAAAGGTTCACATTATTCCGCTCAAGCATTACAAGAGCGTCCAATTGCGCCCAGTCATCGCCAGATCATGTTAGATTTTCTGTCATCGCCAGAATGTCGTATTAATATATAAAAATCAGTCATCACAAAGGTCAGTTTAGTTTTATGCAATATCCAGCCCCTCTTGCTTTACGGTCTAATAAACAGCTAATCATAATTGGTAGATCAAAAGTTAATTTACATGTTAGTTTGAGTATTAATATCCGAACATTCAATAAATCTCATTCTTTACCTATTTTGTAACCAATATTTTGTGGTTGAGGTGATCTGGGCAACGCGATAAATACGAAGACGTTAAATGCGGAGAGGATTGAATGAGTACTGAAACGGATAAACAAAAATGTCTAGATTGCCTCACATGGGCGATCGCCAAGCTGCAAGGTCACACTGACCAAACCCAGTTGATTAAAATTTCCGATTTAATTATTCAAACCATGACTGGTCCTTGGCGATCATTTCATACGCCTAATCACATTTTTGAAGTTGGTGCGGGTGGCGATGCGATCGAGGTGATATCGGCTTTATTTCATGATTTGGTATATGTACAGGTTGATCAGGGGATTAGCGTAAATATTAGCCGTTACATTTCTCCCTATATCAAAGAAGAGCAAGAACAACTGGTCATCCTGAATCCACCTGAACTAAAAGAAGATACCATTTTTAGAATGGTGTTGATAATATTTGGATTTCATCATGGACAGGCTCTATTGCCAATGTCTGGACAAAACGAATTTCTCAGCGCGTTGATTGCGGGTAAAGCTTTAGAGGATATATTGCCTTTAACAACTCTCACGGAAATAGCTGCTTGTATTGAAGCGACAATTCCCTTCCGTCCTCAGTTAGATTCTGGTTTGACTTCATCAGATTTATTGTTTGGGCGTTTGGTAAATACCAATGATGAATTTAATCTAGGATGGGATCATCAGGCGATCGCTGAAATAGTCAAACGATCTGTACGTTTATCAAATCGAGATGTAGAGAACTTTGCTAGCACTAATTCTTCGCATTTCCTGAATAATACTTGGAACTTAATTCCCGAAACCAATCACGATCTTAAAAATATTAACTCTTATACCGTTCATGGGTATCGAATTTCCATGCAGAAAATGGAAGGATTTATGAACTTCCTTGCACCAGAAATTGTATTTCGACGCTATCGCAATGAACCAGACGAGAAGACCTATCAGAAATTACTCAAACAAACTAGTCAAAATCTGGAAGTGGCAAGACTATATCTCGGCACAAAGTTAACTTCGATCGCGATATTAGAAGCTTTATCATTTCGGATTGGTGATGATATTCCCCTCTCGACGATGATGGGTGAGTTGCCAAAAGAAGATCGGTTAGTGGTGGGACTAGAACAATTTTTACCTGAAATTTCTCATCCTTACAAACCTGCAACACCGATTGAATCGGAAGTACTAGAATTGTTAGACAAGGGACGTACTGTTGATTCTAGTTATGATGTTAAGAATTCACCTGTCGCAACTTTTATGGTGAAGTCAATTGGTTTTGCCGAAATGAAACGGATGTTACAACTCTCTAAGGAATTTTTTAAAGGGAACCTTACCCATGAGGAATTAATTGCTAACTGCGATCCTTATGTGATTAACAGAATTAAATGCGCGGTATTACAACTATTTGACTCGCGGAAGTCGGCTCTATCACAATAAGCTTTAGGGAGAGATTTTAGCTTATAATTTTTTTAGCAAATTGTCATGGGAGCTTGTATCGTGAGCGAGTCTTTAGTTGAGGTTACTTTTGCGCTAAATGATCCGAGTTTGGATGACTATGAACGACAAGAGTTTGCGAAGAAATTTCTGAAGCAGTTGCGCGAACAAGGCGATGCTGAATCTGTGGAGCGTACTGATGATCTAAGCTCTGAAATGGGCAGTAAGGGCGGCTTGGATAAATTGGTGGGCGTATTGACTGCAAAAGTACCGTTAGACAAAGTTGTTAGCTTTATGGGATTTGTCGGTGGCAAGTTTGCGGAAAAGCCGATGAAGATCCATGTGAAAGATGGCGATTTCGAGGTAAATATCGAAGTTACTGGGGAAAAAGCTGTCTTGGCTGCCGAAAAATTTGTTAGTGGGGTATTGGACAAGCGAAAAAAGGATTCTGACAATGGCT
>JBAXTW010000230.1:0-4971 GCA_037129985.1 Pseudanabaena sp. ELA645
GGATCATTAAGGATTTGAATGAGGGACTCAACAGCTTTGTCACTGCCAATTCCTCCTAACACCTCTACTACTTCACCAAGCCCATAGTAATCTTGGTTATAAAGAATTTGAATTAGAGGTTCAACAGCTTTGTCACTGCCAATCTTTCCTAATGCCACTACTGCAAACCTATATACATAATAATCTGAATCGGTAAGAGATTGAATGAGCGATTTGATCGCAATATCAGATCTCGCTTCTCCCAAAAGCTCGATCGCATATAACTTTGGGGTTTTCTGCTCTTCTATTTCCCTCAACAACAACCCAATAGTCTTCTCCTGAAACTCGTACTTCACCGCCCCAGCCAACCTCGCCACCAATCGCAAATCCACAGCCAGCGCCAGCCGCACCAAACGCACCGCTTGTTCCTCTCTATCCTCGCAATCCAACATCAACGTAAGAGATTCTGTCCAATCTAAATAGTTAAGATAACTTTTCTGAAGTTTCTCATCAGTTAAGCATTCTAATCGCATCCGCAAGTATTCAGCCGCATAATATTCCTGAATTAGTTGATGACGAAACTCAATTATCTGATCAGTTTTTATTTGAATAAGATGATACTTCAATAAATTCTCTAACCATTGTTTAGCATGGTCACGAGGTTTATCAAACTTCTCAGCATCTAAAAATTTTGCAAGAATATCCTCAGCTTCAAACTTAGGAATCTCTAGTCGTAATCCATCAGGATCATTTTGGGGCATCATTGCAAATGCTATCTGCGGGAGTAAATCAGGCAACCAACGTTTATATTTATCATCAACTGGAATATCCCCTTGGATTTTGCGATCATACGAGTCTGCAAATGCTTTAAATGGAGATCCTAAATTTGCTGGAAGTCCATCCTCTCGCTGACGAGAAATATCACATAGCATTGACAACAGCAAAGGCGTTTCGCCAAGTCTACTTAGCCGATCGCCTAATCGATTTAACATTTGCTCACTTTGTTGAGGCAAACACCTTTCGATAAACTGACGCATTTCGCGATCACTTAATGGCAGCATCTCCATTTGCTTAGCAATCCCCAAATTACGACTCACCCCTAGAACCCTAGTCGTGAAAATCATCGATGTTTTTCGATACTTCTTCCGAAAAGCTTCTACATCATGACTGGGATTCCGATCTTGAAAATAGGAAGGTAACTCATTTACTCCATCTATCAAAAGCAGTAAACGACCAGAAAACAAAAGATCTATTATCGTTTCTTCATCTAGCCGTCTTTGAATACCAGTTTCCAAAACGTCTTGAATTAAAGCAACTACAGAGGGGAAACTTTGCCAAGAGCGTAGTTTTACTAGCACAGGAATTAAAGCTTCTGAATTTCTTTGAGCTTCCTGAGCTTTGTTCAATAGCAACTGTTGTAAAGCTGTCGATTTTCCCGAACCTGCTTTTCCCATCAACAACACATGATCCTGTGCATACTTGTAAATCTCAAGTACAGGTATTGGTGGCTTAGCGTTTTTATCTTTGTCTGCCTCTTGCTCAGATCGCTTTTTGTTTTCTGGTAGTGGCTCAGCGTTTTTATCTTTGTCTGTCTCTTGCTCAGATCGCTTTTTGTTTTCTGGTTGCGGCTGCACAACTTGCATCTTCAACTCAAAAAAATCAGGTTGCGACTGTTCACAATCATCCATCAGCGTATACAAACGCAACGATTCATGACAGTTTGCTACAACTGACTCTAAATAACCATCAAAACCAATCTCTACACCCATGCCGTAAATAAACCCCGTAGGACATAGCGGCGACAATATCTTCGCATCAGGAATTGCAACAATATTAGCCTAAATTTTCAAGTTAAAATATCCCGATTGAAATAGCGATCACCCCAAAGACAACTAAATCTAAAATTTATGAGCGAATCAATTAAAGCAACCCGCGCCACCGTAGCGATCGGCGCATTAACTGTCGATGCTTTCATGTTACCCGATGGCAGTTATCGAATGTCTCAGACTCAAGCAGCAGATCTAGTAGGATTAAGCGAACGAAACGCCCGCGAATTTTTGGACTCTAAGACCTTTGAACGCTTAGCAGGAGAGGGTTATACGCCCGCGATATTTGATATTGATAGCGAACAATCACGCGGTCAAAGTCGCTTTAGAGGCTTACCGTTAGAGGTCGTAGTTATCTACTGGGTTTACCAGTGCTATCGAGGTAACAAACAAGCCTTCTCGCTGTTGATTGCCCTTGCTACTGAATCTCTAGAGCGTAGATTTGACGACGCTTTTGGTGTAGTTCAGACGGAACAAGAGCGCAACGACACAACCACAATAAAAATCAAAGCTCTTGAAAAAGCGCTTTCTAGTTTGGGTGAAGGTTTTGAGATCGATGATGAGATCCGCCGTGAACTAAATGAACTTAAAACATGGCTGAGAGATCATGCCATTGATCCCTATGAATTGCCAAATAGCGATCTCAAATAATTATCAAAACAAATATCGGATGTCTCAAACTCAGGCGACAGAACTGTAGGTAAGGACGAAATTAACGCCCGAAACTTTTTAATCTCTAAGCCATTCAAAAGCTCACGGAGTAAAGGTTATACGCCCGACAGTATTGAGATTAAAACTCTCGAAACAGCCCTTGTTAATCTGGGTGAAGGCTTTGCGATCGATGATGAGATCCGCCGTGAGCGCGATTACTATGAGTCTTTGCTCAAACAAAACGGCATTGAGCCTTATGAGTTGCCAAATAGCGATCGCCAATAACCATCAAAACAAAGCCAGAGCTAACGACGGGACGGCTCAAGCTAGAATCATTTATAGCGACTGAGGTGCGAGAGTTAGAGCAATTATTGGAATGTTAAATCTATGCAAGTAATTGAAAAGCCCGTTAGTGCTGAACAAACTGAACAAGTTGATGCTCTTGTGATTGAGCAAGTGATTGAGCAAATGTCTGAACCGTCGCATGAGTCGGCTTTGTTGTCTATTAATGCTCAAGTGTCGTTTGCTAATTTGCTAACACTGATTCAAACTTTGCCCAAGGAACAAAAATGGCAGGTTTATCAAGCGTTGGGTGCGGAGCTTGCGCCCCAGTCGGCGGAGGCAAAGGCGATCGCCCGTTTAGCGGATGAGGATGACGAGTCTATGTGGATCACGGTTGTCCATGAGGATGATGAGATCGATGAAGAGGCTTTAAATGAATGGTTGGTGAAGCGTGGTTACAAAAAAGCAGAAGTATAGGGTTACGTTGCATCCGCTAGTAGGTGTTGAAGATTTACCTCTGTTGCCTGAGTTTCTACAGAATGATCTTGCTAAATATCAGTTTGTTTTGGCGATCAATCCAGTGCAAACGCAGGGAGTGCCTAGCCATGATTTGCGAGGTGAGTTAAAGCATTATCGTGCCTTGGAGATTGACTATAACGGTGTTTGCTTTCGTTTGGTGTATCGGGTGTATGAGTCACCTACGCCGAAACGGGTACAGGTGATTAGCTTTGCTGAGCATGATTTAGCTTATGAAAGGGCTAAAGAGAGATGCTAAGTGCAAAAAAGCCCTTGCAAATCTGGGTTACATTGCATCCGCTAGTGGGTGTTGAAGATTTACCTCTGTTACATGAGTTTCTACAGAATGATCTTGCTAAATATCAGTTTGTTTTGGCGATCGCTCCCCGTAGAAGATAGCGTATAAAAATATCTTATCTCAGTTAATAGCCAAATATTGATGCGTTACGTTGCACTAACTCATCCTACAAATAATTAAGCCTTCCTACTTAAAACCAGTATTCGTAAAATCAGCATCCGCTAAAACCGCCTCACTAAAATTCACTCCCCGCAAATTTGCACCCGTAAAATTCACACCACCTAAATTAGCGGCGGTGAAATTAGCATCTTCCAGATCCGCACCACTGAGATCCGCGCCAAGTAATAATGCATCGGTAAAATTTGCCTTTTGCAAACAAGCCTCACTAACGATCGCCCCAGCTAGATTTGCGCCTACAAACCTTGTCTCGATCGCCGACAACTCGCATAAATCCGCCAACATTAATTTGGCATTAGTAAAGTCAGCCCCGCTCAAGTTTGCGCCATTGAGTTTCGCGCTCACCAAATTCATCAGCCTAAAGTTGCGCTTACCCACCGAATATAGATATAAAACCTCCTGACTGCGATTACTAAATAAATTGCCAAGGTTAGGGCGATCGCCTTGATCTGATTCTAAAGCCACAGCATCGGTAGCTTCACTCATGAGATTGAGCAGAGGATTTTGGGTTAGCTCTGAGCTACTAAAGTCGTGGTCGGGTAGGGATTCAGCAATGCGATCGAGGCGCTGCGAAACATTTTGACGCTGGGACATGAGTTCTTGGATTTGCAGATCGAGTTTACTGACATGTTGCAGCACCATTTGTTTAAAAGTGGCATAGGGAATGGTTTGGGCTGCTTGCAAATCTAATAATTGTTTGATTTCTTCGAGAGATAGTCCAAAGGCTTTGGCACTTTGAATAAACAAGAGGCGTTCTAGGGCATCGGCGGTGTAGAGACGATAACCTTGAGGCGATCGCTTCGGCGCGAGCAACAAGCCCAAACGTTCGTAATAGCGAATTGTTGCGGTGGGAATCTCGACTAAACGGCTTAATTCGCCGATTAGCCAACCACGGGCGCTATTTTGAACGGGTTCGCTGGGTTCCATGAAATGATTGATAAGTTTTTTTAATAGGATATTTGGTTTTAGGGATCTTGACCTTGAAGCTAGCTACAAGCCCTAACCTGTGTGACATGGGATAAGACATCGCTCCAAACGATAGAAAACACCCCCAATAAATCAGAGACGAAACCAGTCACAGAGTAAGTAACAAGTTAAGGATAAACAATCATGACACTACAAGCAACATCACTAAGCGCATTACAGGGGACATTCACGGTTGGGGCGACAGGTAAATTAAGTTTTGATGTGACTGCTTAGGTGTAGATTTAATACATTTTAGAGTAAGAATGATAAAGATAA
>JBAXTW010000231.1:0-4856 GCA_037129985.1 Pseudanabaena sp. ELA645
CGCTTAAAAAGTTTCGTGCTGGCATTTTATTATCCTCAGTAAGTCTGTTATTCTACATTACTATTCCTTGCAACTTAAATGCCGATTAGCTTATCCTAGATTCTGTTACCGTTTTAGGTGAAGATGTAGATGTAGGCAGAGCCGTAGGTGGAGATGTAGGCAGAGCCGTAGGTGGAGGTGTAGATGTAGGCAGAGATGTATCTGGATCTAACTTAAAAGTTCTAGGGATACTTTGAGTTATAGTTGAGTTAACTGTAACTCTCTGTTTGATATAACCTTGCTTTGATAGGTTAACCGAAACGTCTCCTTCGCTTGGTATTTTCACCTTTGCATAACCATTGCGATCAGTAGAAGTGGTCTCAGGTATACTTGAGCCAATAACTTGGACTTCAACTTCGTCTAAAAATTTACCTGTTTTCGAGCTAGTAATAAGGAGTTGGAATTCTTTTGTAGCTACGGGTGAAGGTGGGGTAGTAGAAGTTACCGTTGGAGACATGGGAACTGAAGGCGGTTCGCCTTTGGAATCCAAAAATTTGAGTCCTCCCTGAGCAATAAATGCTGTCATTAATCCTATAGCAGCTAAAATAATTGCTCCGCCTGTTACAACATTCTTTTTGTTCATATTTATGTTTTTTGTTGGTTCAATCGTTCAAATTATGCTCGAATAATACCGACTCTATCGACTTTACTATGCTGCCCAAAATAGGTCTTAACGATTTTTGGGCGTTTGCATATACTTAACCGCTTAAAAATGTTCATTCTGGACATTAGCATCGTTTAGAGGATAGATACGATATTTACAAGCATTTATGTGTGAGAATATCAGTCATGCTCATTGGTTTAGAAGAAGAATAATTTTAAGCTAAAATTATGGGTTGCACAAGCTTAATGCATCTATTTTCAGTGTTTATTCACTTTTGATTCAACACTTCTGGAGAAATATATGTCATTGCTATTCCCTAAATATCTCAATTTTTGTTTTAGTAGCTAAAATAGCTAATGTGTTAGATATCTGAGGATTCTATCAAACAAATATTAGCATCGCAACAAAAATCTTGTAGTTCCTTTGGCAGCTAATGTGTAAGGCAGTGCTTTTAGACAGCCACTTACTATGAGAGGATTTTTTTAAATGCGATTATAGACAAAAGTAAATGCTCAACGGCACAAATATATTTTTAATTGGGATGATGGGTGCAGGTAAAAGCACTGTCGGTAAACTCTTAGCCCAAAAGATTAACTACAAATTTTTAGATACCGATCCCCTCATCGAACAATGTGCAGCCAAATCAATTCCTGAAATTTTTGCCAATGATGGTGAAAATACATTTCGCGATCTCGAACAACAGGTACTCGCCCAAGTATCTGCCCATACGCGCCTAGTTGTAGCCACAGGCGGCGGTATAGTAATGCGATCGCTAAACTGGTCACATTTACACGATGGCATCGTGGTTTGGATCGATGTCCCAGTAGAAATTTTATACGATCGCCTCAAAAATGAATCCGAGCATCGTCCGCTCTTACAAACCGCTAATCCCTCACAAACCCTCAGTGACATTTATAGCCAAAGACGCGATCGTTATGCTCAAGCGGATATCTCAATTATGGTAAGTGAAGGTGAAACCTCACAAGAAGTATGCGATCGCTTATTGTCCATGATTCAATCGAGAATCACCCCTGATCGCCTTAAGCAAAATGTTTGACTTAAAGGCGGCGCGAAGCGCCGCCTTTAAGTTTTGGGTTTGCGATCGTAATCTTAGGAGTGCTAAGATGTTTTTTTCAGTTCGACTACAAGCGCCTTTACATAAGCTAAATGACGAACTGAGCCTTGGAGCCAGAGGATCTAGCTAAAATATCTAGACTCTTAAAAGTTGGGACTAATCGAAAATTTTAGTGCTGCTATGACACCATCATCCCCTTCTCGCATACCATCCGTAGAATCCACCGCCACGATTGATGTGATTGCAGAAAGCGAATCTTCAAGAGACATTTCATCTGCCAAGCACAACCTCGCATCCCCAGTCTCATCTTTTAAAAGTAGCTCTGACAATGGTTCCAGTGCCTTAGCCGTTTCTTCAGGCGGCAGCTTTGCCTCAGTCCTAGCCCCCCTTACACCCGAAAAATTCAGTCAAGTCGTCAATGATGTTGAGCAGCGATTGCGGATTGTCAATCAAACGTTGGGAATGCTCAATACCGACTTTGATGTGATCCTTGATGAAATGCTGCAAGCAATTCGCGGCAAAATTGGCGAACTACTATGCGCCGATCGCACCACGATTTTTTTGTTAGATGCTGATAAAAATCAACTCTGGACAAATGTCCGCAGTGAAGATGGCAAAAATGTCGAAATCCGCATTTCCACAGAGCCGACAAGTATCGCGGGTGAAGTCGCCACCTATGGTACGACCGTCAATATTCCCTATGATTTATTTGACGATCCGCGATCGACACAGGCAAAAAAGCAATATGAATTAACTGGCTATCGCACCTACTCGATGCTTGCGATGCCCCTGTTGAATGATGACGATCGCCTAGTCGCGGTGGTGCAGCTTCTCAACAAATTACGCATTAACGACAATTCGATCCCCCTCGAAGAACGTGTAGATAACATTGGCTTTACAGAGGAAGATCAAGCTCTATTTGCTCAGTTTGCGCCATCAATGCGCCTAATTTTAGAAAGCTCACAGGCTTTTTATTCGGCAGCCCAAAAGCAACGCGCGGCGGATGCCTTGATGAAAGCAGCCATGTCCCTCGGTCAAAGTTTGGATCTCGAAACCACCCTTACCAAAGTGATGTACGAAGCCAAGTTACTGATGAATGCCGATCGCAGTACCTTGTGGTTAATTGATCGCGATCGCAATGATCTCTGGACGCAAATTGTCAATCAAGATGGTACTACCAAAGAATTGCGCGTGCCAATGGGTGTGGGATTTGCGGGACGGGTTGCTGTTACAGGCGAAGTTTTAAATATTCCCTTTGATCTCTACTCCCATCCTGATGCCGACAATTCCAAAAAATTTGACCAAGCCAATGGTTATCGCACCTGTAGCCTGCTTTGTATGCCGATTTTCAATTCCAATAAAGAATTAATCGGTGTAACACAGCTAGTTAACAAAGTCCAGCGCGGCGACTTTCCTGAATACGACCCCATTATTTGGCCCACCGCCCCCGATCGCTTTAAGGCAAGCTTTAATAATAATGACGAAGAATTTATGAAGGTATTCAACGTCCAAGCAGGGGTAGCGCTGGAAAATGCCAAGTTATTCGCCAAGGTCAAGCAAGAACAGCAAATGCAAAAGGATATCTTGCGAAGTCTCTCCGATGGTGTGATCTCCACTGATCGGCATGGCAAAATTATTGCGGCTAATGAACGCGCCTATGATTTATTAGGGATGGGTGAAGATCTGCTTGAAGGTCGCTCTGTTTATGAATTAATCAATATTGAGACAGCCAACTTCACGAAATGGTTTGATACCAGTTTGGGCGGCGGCGATGAGAAAAGTCGTAAGCAATATTATCCTGATCAAACTCTGCGCTCCACTGATGGCGAACAGCACAGTATCAATATTTCGATAAACACCATGTCGGAAGGCGATGAAGGCGAAGGTGTGCGCGGGGCGCTAGTGGTCATGGAAGACATTAGCCAAGAAAAACGTCTCAAAAGTACGATGTATCGCTATATGACCCAAGAGCTTGCGGAACAGCTTCTTGCGGGTGGTGATGCGAAAATGGGCGGCGATCGCAAAGAAGTTTCCGTATTATTTTCCGATATTCGCAGCTACACCACGCTTACCGAGTCCCTCGCAGCGGAGGATGTGGTGATGATGCTGAATGAATATTTTGAAACGATGGTGGAAGCAGTCTTTAATTACAAAGGCACATTAGATAAATACATCGGCGATGCGATCATGGCGGTATTTGGTTCGCCTTTACCAATTCCCGATCATGCATGGATGGCGGTGCAGACGGCGATCGATATGCGTTATCGTCTCCAAGAATTTAATGTTAAGCGCGTTGAAAAGCTGAAGCCCCAAAATCAAAAAGAACTGGATATGGCTACCATCAAAATCGGTATCGGTATCAATTCCGATACGGTGATTAGTGGCAATATCGGCTCCACGAGACGGATGGAATTTACGGCGATCGGTGATGGCGTAAATCTTGGTTCGCGACTAGAGGGTGCAAGTAAACAATATGGCATTGATGCGGTGATCAGTGAAAGTACCTATCAACTCTGTCGCGATCGCGTCTGGGTGCGAGAACTAGATCGCATTCAAGTTAAGGGCAAAAAACGACCTGTCAGTATCTATGAATTAGTGGGATTACGAGCTGATCCCATAAGTGACGATCAAAGTCACATTATTGAACATTATCATGAAGGGCGTGAACATTATCTCAACCGTAGATTTGGCAAAGCTTTTGCTGAGTTTGCCGAGGTGATCGGCGTTGATCGCAACAATAAAGCTGCGACTTTACACATGACTCGCTGTACCCATTTTTTACTCAATCCTCCACCCGATGATTGGGATGGAGTTTGGACTCTTACAGAAAAGTAACACTCATGAATCTTAATTTTTGGGCTTCGATTTCTTTTTTGTCTCATCTTTCGGTTTGTTGAAACCCTTTCCTGATTTAGTCGAACTTTTTGCGTTTTTCGATTTTGGTAGAAACTTAACAACAGGAGTTTCTTCAGGAGCGATCGACTCAGCTTCAACTACTAAAATTTCTTGAGTTTCAACAACAGAAATTTCTTGAGGTGCGATCGCCTCAGCTTCAAAAACAGGCTCAGGTTCAGGAGCGATCGCCTCAGTCTCATCAACTAGCTCTAGTTCAGGCGCGATCGCCTCAGCTTCAAAAAC
>JBAXTW010000232.1:0-4842 GCA_037129985.1 Pseudanabaena sp. ELA645
TAATCTCACGTTTTTCATTGAAATACTGAAATCGATCAGATATTTCTTCACAGCGCTTTTGATTAGAAAATCCTGCATTTTCAAATGCACCTGAAACATAACGAATAACGGTTTGGCTTGATCCGTCTGGTAACATCACCAAGGTTGCAGGTGAGCCTTGATCATCCTTGCCACAAACAAAACGTGGCTGAGATTCTTCTTGGGCTTGAAGAGATTGGACTGTCATTAGAACTGGCAGAATAGCGATCACAACACGAACGAGCTTGAGAGCAGTTTTCATAAAACAGAACTTTCCTTAAAAAATACCCGTAATAGTTTCTGGGATTGTAACATTAATTTCATTCAGTTATCTTGTTTTAAAAAGATCTTTATAACTCTCACAATTAAGCAAAAATCTCAAATCAACAAGCAAATATATTTTGCTCATGATCACAATTTTCTACATTTTTTCCAATATCTGCAAATAACTAATTACAGAGACAAATATACTGATATTTGATGAACAAATTGTAAATGCTTGCTGTAGTTTATTTGTTGTAATACTTCATGACACGCGATATTCGTATTGGTTTTGCAAATTCTGTGGGGAACACGCCCCTGATTGAAATTGAGTCTTTATCGGCAGCCACGGGTTGCACGATCCTCGGTAAGGCGGAGTTTCTCAACCCTGGCGGGAGCGTTAAGGATCGGGCGGCTCTATATATGGTGTTGGAGGCGGAAAAAACAGGGACGCTCAAGGCGGGTGGAGCGATCGTTGAGGGTACGGCAGGTAACACAGGCATTGGGCTGTCGTTGGTTGCTAATGCACGCGGTTATCGCAGTGTGATCGTCATGCCCAGCAATCAATCTCAAGAGAAAATTGATTTGCTGCGAACTTTGGGCGCTGAGGTGGAGTTAACTAATCCTGCTCCTTTTAGTAGTCCCGAAAATTATTATCATGTTGCTCGCGATCGCGCTGAAGAAATTGAAAATGCTTTTTGGGCAAATCAGTTTGAAAATCTTTCTAATTCTGACGCGCATTACTACACGACTGCGCCCGAAATTTGGCGACAAACTGGTGGTGAACTGGATGGAATTGTGATGTCATCGGGGACTGGCGGTACAATTGGCGGGGTAACAGCCTATCTCAAGGAGCAGAACCCAAACATTTCGACTTATTTGATTGATCCCACTGGTTCTGGTTTGTACAGTTACATGACCACGGGTGAGTTTAAAGCCGAGGGTAATTCGATTACAGAGGGGATTGGCATTAATCGCGCTACTGCCAACTTTAATCGCGCCAGACTAGATGGCGCTTTTCGCGGAACTGACCAGCAAGTAATCGAGATGTCGCAATATCTACTGAAACATGATGGTTTGTTTGTCGGTAGTTCCGCAGCATTAAACGTAGTTGGTGCGGTGAAGCTAGCTCGAAAACTTGGTAAAGGTCACACGATCGCTACAATTCTTTGTGATGGCGGCGGTCGATATCAGAGCCGAATGTATAACCCACAATGGTTAGCCGAAAAGGGATTAACACCTGTGGCTAAGGGCTTGGAGTTTATTGATGACTAACATCAAAAAATATCGCCGTATCGGTGTCGGCGTGATCTGGGATCGCGATCGCCAGCGCATCTTGATTGATCGCCGCCTGCCCGAAGGTGAACTCGCAGGGTATTGGGAATTTCCTGGGGGCAAGATCGAGCCTGATGAGGAGGTGACGGCTTGCATCAAGCGAGAATTACAGGAAGAACTGGCGATCGAGGTAGAGGTTGGAGATCACTTGATCACCATTGATCATGAATATGAAACCTTAAATGTGAGCTTAGTTGTGCATCACTGTAAACTCATATCGGGCGAACCACAGGCGATCGCCTGTTCGGAAATTCTCTGGGTTACGGTTGATGAGCTAGACAGCTACCAATTACCCGCCGCCAATTATCAAATTGTTGAGGCTTTAAAAATGCGATCGCCAGATCCGTCAATTGATGCGTCGTTGTGCTAATCTCACTGATCTTCAAATGCAAAAGTTGCGATCGCTATACAATATGGGAGAAACTGGGAAAACTTCGCGCTAATTGATGTCTCAACCCGAACTAAATTCGACTGCTGGCTACTTGACCGTTCTGCGTAATCGTCAATTTCTCGCCCTCTGGATTGCTCAAATCTTGTCACAATTAGTCGATAAGATTGTGCTGATTTTGCTGATTGCGATCGCTGTGTCTAGCGATTATCGAGATTATCCTGTGCCTGTAAATACGCGGGAGTCATTGATCATGATCGCCATGACATTGCCTGCGGTGTTTTTGGGATCGATCGCAGGGATTTTTGTGGATTGGCATCCTAAGCGCGAAGTGATGATTTTATGTAATTTTTTGCGCGGGGCTTGTATTTTTGCGATTCCGTTTCTGCCCCACTCGCTGATGGTGTTGTTGCTGATTACATTTATTATTTCTACTCTCACCAACTTTTTTGCCCCTGCCGAGCAGTCGGAGATTGCCTTAATTGTGCCGCAATCGGATCTTTTGCCAGCTAATGCTTTGTTCACGATTACGATGGTCGGTTCGTTGATTGTCGGTTTTGCGATCGGATCGCCATTACTAACATGGACGATGAATCTTTTTCCTAGCGCGAGGGAATATAGCCGTGAAGTTTTGCTAGGTTCGATATATATTTTGTCGGGACTAGTTTTATTTGTTTTGCCTAAAGACGAAATTATCGAACCGAAAAAAGAAGGGGTGGGAATTTGGTCGGATTTGAAAGATGCTTTTAAATATGTGCATTTTCATCATTTAATTGGCGGCGCGATGATTCAGCTAACACTTTTGTATGGGGTGTTGGGGACAATGCAGAAGCTTTCCCTTAACCTTGCTGAAATAGTCACCAATAATCGTGATGACTTTGGTTTTTTTGTTGCCTCAGTGGGAGTTGGTTTAGCGATCGGTGCATTTATCTTGGGGCAGTATGGCGATCGCTTTGCCCATCGACCTTTACCCTTTGTTGGTTTTATCGGTATGGCGATCGGGCTATTTATGTTTGCGTTTGTTTCTAATTTGTGGGTTGGTTTAGCTGTGGGCGGTTTTATCGGGATACATGGCGCGTTAGTGGCGATACCCATGCAAACTGCGATTCAGAAACATACACCCGAAAATATGCGTGGCAAAGTATTTGGATTATTGAATAATGGCGAAAATATTGCGGCAAGTTTACCGCTTGCACTGACAGCGATCGCCCTCGATCTTTCTACGGGAGCTTTTGGGAAACAATTTGGTTTTCAGATTGTGATGATTATCTTGAGCATCATTGTTTTAGCCCTTGGCACATGGGCTTGGAACCGAACCAAACAAGCATTACAAAAAGTTTTATAAACAAAAAAGTAGCAGCAAAAAGTAGGGGCAGTTCATGAACTGCCCCTACTTTTTTATATTCAAAAGGTTTGCGAAAAAATACTATTAGCTAGCGATCGCTTCTTGGACAATAGTCGCAAGTTCGCCGCGAGCATTTAGTTCCATCACAATGTCACAACCACCCACAAATTCTCCACCAACATAAACTTGTGGGAATGTGGGCCAGCTTGAAAATTCTTTCATACCTAGACGCAAGTCACCATCTTCGAGAATATTGGCTGTCTCATAGGGATGACCAATGGTATTGAAAACCTGTACAACGGCGGCGGAAAAACCACATTGAGGCTGTTGCGGTGTGCCTTTGATGTAGAGCATGATTTTATTATCGTTAATCTGGCTCTTGATCTTCGTTTTCAAAATAGGGCTAATCATATTGGGTTAATTCTGGCTTCAATCAAATTATAGAGCTTTGCTATGGTCGATCTTAACGCGATCGCCTTCAATAATGTTATACCGCACCAAATGTCCTCAAGCACCCTAGCGAGTTCGCCAATCTTGCTGAGTAGTTTGCGGAGATTTTAAGCATTCTTCGACGACTTCGGCAACATTGCGCCATGTAATATCATCACGTCCCAGCAATTCACGCAGTTGCACCAAACTATCTTCGAGTTCGAGATTGAATTTCTCAAAAGGTAATGGCGGCAGAGAGCGATCGGGGGCTTGCGTCACCTTGCTGAGAGCCTCTTTGACAAGATTGATAATTTGATTAGTCATTTCTGACTTTACTTTTTGACGCAAATTCTGTAAGCCCCGCCGACTGGTGGCATACATAGGTGGCAACCGATTTAAAACATAGGCAGCGACATCATCTACACTGATGCGATCTTGTACAGATTCATCAAAACGTGAGATTCGCCGCTCAATGATTGCCGAAACTAGACTTTCGAGAATATTGCTGTATTGGTAGACAGTCCCCGACATATAGGATTCAAAATCTTTAATCTCATCAGCAATATCTTTCTGTGTTTTGGAAAGTTTAGTGGAATCGGCTACCAGTAAATCGGCTGTGCGCCGCCTCACGGCATAGCTGCGAGCCATTAATGAGTTCCGCTTATCGAGGCTGATATATGTACCGCTAGATAAGCTCTGATAAAAGCCTGAATTCATCGCCTCGCGCACAGTTTCAGGTAGATCTTTCCACTTCAGATATTCTTTGCTAAATAATTTACGCAACTTGGCTAGCGATCGCGCTTGAGTAACCAATTCATGATCGGGAATTGGTTCGGGTTGCCTTAAGGCATCGCTTTGAGTACTTAAAAAGCCATTGCGTACAGTTTTAGCGATCGCCGAGCCAAGTTCTTGACTTGCCTTCTTGCGCTGTTGCACCCATCCGCGCTCAGTCGTTGCATACATGGGCGGTAATCGGTTGAGTGTATAGCCAATTACTTCACTCAGATCAACACGATTTTTCACATCAGTACTAAGTTTTTTGTACTGAGCTTCAGCTTCTTCGATT
>JBAXTW010000233.1:0-4816 GCA_037129985.1 Pseudanabaena sp. ELA645
AAATAAATGTGAAGTTGCTTCTATACTTTTCTTTTGTTTCCCGACAAGTCTAATACTTGCTTGATGCGCCGTTCATCGATATTGATGTTGTTTATATGGGGCGGAATATGGCTATGGATTTGGATTTTCTTTTTAAATGCTTGCTGCTTGACGAAGACCAGACTGGAATTACAGAGATTTTTGACTGAGACTGATGCAATATCTAGTTCTACCATCCCTGCCGAGATTTTTGATAGGTCGAGAATGTCATTAATCAGTGCTAGTAAATGTTCGCCACTTGACTCGACTGTAGCGATCGCCTTTAATTGTCTTTCGTTGAGCGATCCCAAAACCTCTTCTTTAAGGGATTCTGAGAAGCCTAAAATAGAATTTAGCGGTGTGCGGAGTTCGTGGCTCATGTTTGCGAGAAATTCGTCCTTGAGCTTGGTGGCGCGGAGAAGTTGCTCATTGGATTGTTGAAGTTGAAGTTCCGCTAGTTTTCGGTTGGTAATGTCCTGAAACATCACGACCACTCCAATCACATTATTTTCCCAGTCTCGGAGAGGCGCTTTGTGGGTTTCGAGCCAGATTTGACCACCATCAGGCAAGGTGAGAGTTTCCACTATGTTCAGTTTAGATTTGCCAGATTCCATTACCTCGCGATCGTCTTGACGATAGGCGATCGCCTCAGCTTCCGAAGGAGAAATGTCGAAATCATTTTTGCCGATCATCTCGTCGGTAGACTCTAAATTGAAGATAGAGGCAAATTGTGCGTTACAGCCTAAATAGGTGGATTCTCGATCTTTCCAAAACAGCGGCATGGGAATCGTATCGACTACAGTTTGTATAAACTTGCGTGATTCCTGTAATGCAATTTCGGATTGTTTGCGATCGCTAATGTCTCGAAAAAACCAAACCCGACCGTAACTACTATTTGACCAATAAATAGGCGCAGAATATCGATCAAAAAAGCGTCCGTCAAGGAGGCTGATCTCATCACGACTGATTTCTGTTGGATGAGAATATAGATATTCCACCTTCTGTAAAAACTCAGTTGGATGGGTTAGTTGATTTAAGATTGAGCTGACAAGTTCTTGATCATCTCCCTTAGCGATTAGCTCAGGAGAAGTATTCCAAAGCCTCAACAATTTCTGATTGTAAGTGACTACCTTACGGTGTTCATCAATCACTAAAACTCTATCAAAGGATGCTTCTTGCTCAGCAGTTAATAAGGCATTACTCCTCTGTAAGTTTACAATTGATTCAGCAAGCTTGTCATAAGAAATTGTCAGCTGATCATTCAAGTTTTGTAGTTGTGCTTCAGTCATTTTGCGATCGCTAATATCGCGACATACACAAATCAGCAAGCCTTCCTCGGTAATGGTGAGAGATAGTCCTTGATCGAAAGTAGAGCCATCTTTACGGGTAGCGATCGCTTCTCCTTGCCATGAGCGATCTCTTTGTAGTAAAGGAAATATTTCTTGCTCAATTCGAGACATCTGTTCAGAGGAATACAACTCTGTCCAAGATTTGCCCAGAAGCTCGTCAGGACGATCGTAGCCAAATATTTCTAGATGAGATTTGTTTGCATAGATGTAGCTATTGTCTTGCAAAATCGCAATACCATCGATCGCGGCTTCAATGGCAGCAAGTTGTTGTTTAAGGGCTTGTTCCGCAAGTTTGCGATCGCTAATATCCTGAAAAGTCCCCATCACGCCGATCACATTTCCTTCTGCATCTCGTAGAGGAATTTTATTAGTTTGTACCCATCGCTGTTCGCCAGATGCCAAGGTAATCATTTCTTCAATATTCAGTTTCGCCAAGCCAGATTCCATAACCTGTCGATCGTCAGCAAGATAACCAAGAGCTTCATCGTTTGTATAGGAAAATTCAAAAACATTTTTGCCAATCGCTTCTAAGGACGATTTCATTCCACAAGTTATGGCAAATAGTTGGTTACATCCTAAAAGAACTGACTGGCGATCTTTCCAAAATACCGATAATGGGAAAGCATCGAGGACAGTTTGCAATAATGCTTGAGATTCTCGTAAGGTATTTTCAGCTTGTTTGCGATCGCTAATATCCTGAAAAGTCCCCATAACTCCAATCACATTTCCTTCTGTATTTCTCAAAGGGATTTTGTTGGTTTGCACCCATCTCTGCTCACCTGTAGGCATGATCATCATTTCTTCAAAGTTGATTTTGGGTATGCCTGATTCCATCACTTGTAGGTCGTCGGCACGATAGGCAAGAGCTTGGGCTTCATCATAACAATCAAAATCGTTTTGGCCAACAATATTTTGGACAAATTTCAGATTCGTTGCAAGCGCAAAAAGGTGGTTGCATCCCAAATAGACTGATTCTCGATCCTTCCAAAATACAGACAATGGGAAAGAATCGAGGACAGTTTGTAGTAGTTGATTAATTTCCCATAGTTCTTGAGTGCGTTCTCTAACTTTTGCTTCTAGAAATTGATTCATTTGTTGCAATGCTCGCTCGGCGCGTTTGCGATCGCTAATATCACGAATCATAAGCAGCGCTTCATCCTCACCACACTTGATAATGCGAACTTCCTCATATTGGAGGCGATCGTTGATTTGGACTTGTTGTTCATAGATTTGCAATTCGCCTGTTTGTATGGCTTGCTGCAAATAATGAATCTTCAGTTGAACATTTTCTGCGGGAAATATTTCATTAATTGATCGCCCGATAATATCAAAATCTCTAGAATATATAGATGTTTCACGGTGTGGAGTAATTTGCTCGCGGTAAACATTATCGGCTCCAACTCGAATCATGAGGTCAGGAATAGCTGCTAAAATAGCACGACTTTTAACTTCACTTTCTCTTAATAAAGCGGTTCGATTCACCACTCTACGTTCTAGAGATTGATTGAGTTGATGCAGTTCTTGTTCGGCGCGTTTGCGATCGCTAATATTGTTAGAACAACCAATCAAGCGAATGGGATTTCCCATTTCATCCCGAACGACCGAAAGACGCAAGCCTATATCAATTATATTCCCTGATTTTGTCCGATTCCGTAGCTCAACTTCATGAGTTCCTTTTTCTAATAGCGGCATAAAGACGTTGGTTGCTATTAGAGGCAAATCTTCACTCAGATAAAGCATACTAACGTTCTGCCCGATCGCTTCATAAGACTTGTATTCATAGAGTCTCTCAGATCCAATGTTCCAAGTTAGGATCGTGCCATCTAATGCAGTAGAAATTACAGCATCATGAATCTGCTCCAGCATTTGCGCTTGCAGTTGAATTTCTTGAGTGCGTTCTTGTACCTTTTCTTCTAGAGATTGATTGAGTTGTTGCAATGCTTGCTCGGCGCGTTTGCGATCGCTAATATCACGAATCATAAACAGCGCTTCATCTTCTCCACTCTTAATAATTCTCACTTCTTCATATTGGAGGCGATCGCCAATTTGGAGTTGCTGTTCGTAGACTTGCAATTCCCCAGTTTGGATGGCTTTTTGCAAATAGTAATTTTGCTGTTGCGCGGCTTCAGGCGGCAATACTTCGGAGACCGATCTCCCGACCAGATCGAAATTCTCAGGATGGACGAGAAAATCGCGATGGGGAGTAACCACTTGACGATATTTACCATCGGCTCTGATGATAACCATGTAGTCGGGAATAGTCGCTAAAATAACACGACTGTGAGCTTCACTGGCAAGGAGGGCGGCTTCAGCAACTTTACGATCACTAATATCTCGCCCTTCTGGAATAATCATAAATACTTGCCCAAATTCGTCTTTTATGGGGCGTAACGAAAAGTCAATAGCTTTTATCTGCTCGTTTGCCCCTAACGCTTCAAATTCATAACGGATAAACTCACCTTTTGCCGCCAGTGCGATCGCCTGTTTTAATTGCTCTTGATTTTCAGGAGAATTAGACCACCAATAGGTTTCCCAAAATGGACGATTGATCACATCTTCAAGTTGAATTCCTGCAAAGGTTAAGGCGCTTTGATTAGCATCAATCAAAACCCCTGTGGGGGTGAGCAGTCCTGTAAACTGAAAAGTATTGTTAAAAATAGTGCTGTATTTGAGTTCGCTAGCGATTAATTCACTGCCGCGTTCCGTGCTTTTTTGCTCTAGGGATGCATATAACTCTTGCCATGATTGATATAGCTCCGTTTGCTGTTGTTGCGATCGCATTAGCTGACGAGTTAAATCAGCTTCTCTCAGCACTTGACTGGTGGTAATCGAGAGCGAAGTCGCGTTAATATCGGCTTTAACCAAGTAGTTAGCCGCTCCTAATTTCATCGCTTGTTCAACCCTTTGCTCATCGCCCTTTTCCGTCAAGACGATCACTGGCAATCTTGATGGCGACTGCCCCCGATTAATTGCTTCTAAAAACTCCAAGCCACTGCCATCGGGCAGATTAATATCCAGCAATACGATATCAGGTCGCTGCGATCGCCACAATTCTAACCCTTCTTCTAGGGTTGCCGCTTCGATAATGCGATAGGTTTTCTCCGAGTCTGATTGCAGATAACGCGAATAAGTTAAGCGATCGCTCTCCGAGTCATCGACCATCAAAATTTTGAGGGCTGGGCTACTCTGCATATCGGATAATTGCAAAGAATCAATAGTATGTTTAGATTGTGAATTTTCCATAACTAGATAACCCTCCCAAATTTGAACCATTGTTGAAATAGAATTTAAACGTCTGCTACATTTCAAATCTCCCCATAGTCTTAACCATACAACAATTTCCATCGTATTGGCAGCAGATCGGACAGTTCATCACTATCTTCAATAACGACAATAGTACTTACGGTTCGCTGATTTTTGAAATAGGTCAAAACATTTGACGGGACAAT
>JBAXTW010000234.1:0-4805 GCA_037129985.1 Pseudanabaena sp. ELA645
AAGGTTGCCTTGATTAATATCCAAACTTATTGATTTATCGGTCAATTCTTCAACTTGTTTAGTTAAACCTGTAAGTTTTCCTATTCTAGAATTTAGTGTATCAAAATTATTTTGAGTTTGTTGATTAGAATTACCTATATTGATGGATATATTATCTAATCCATTAGTTAAATTCTTAACTTGGTTAATTAAATCTGGAATAATTTCAATTTTTGCATATATAGAATCAAAATTATTTTGACTTTGATGATTGGAGTTACCTAGATTGATAGATACATCATCTAATTGCTCATGTAAAACATTTAATTTTTTGGATGAATCTGATATATCTTCTATACTTGAAGACAATGCAGCAAAGTTGTTTTGAGTCTGTTGCTGATGATTACCCAAATTTATGGATATATCATTAAATTTATTAGATAGATTCTCAACTTGATTAGTTAAGTTTGGAATCTTTTCTATTCTAGAGTTTAATGAATCAAAGTTGTTTTGAACCTGCTCTTGATGATTTCCTAGATTTATGAATACTTTTTTCACTCTGTCATCTAAGCTTGTAACACGCTCATTTAGATTGGGAAGTGCTTTTAGTTGAGAGCTTAGCGAATCAAAGTTATTTTGTGTCTGTTGCTGATGATTGCCTAAGTTTATAGATACGCTGTTTAATTGGTTATCTAAGTTTGCAACGCGATCATTTAGGTTGGGAAGCTCTTCTAATTGAGAGTTTAGCGAATCAAAGTTATTTTGTGTCTGTTCCTGATGATTGCCTAAATTTATAGATACGCTGTTTAATTGATTATCTAAGTTTGCAACGCGATCATTTAGGTTGGGAAGTTCTTCTAGTTGAGAATTTAAAGAATCAAGATTATTTTGCGCCTGTTCCTGATGATTACCTAAATTTATAGATACATCCTTTAATTTTTCATCTAGGATTGCTACTTCGTTGGTTAAGTTTAAGATTTCTGTCGTTTTCACACCAATTTTAGCCAAAACATCATTTTTTATGCCAATTAGAGAAACATTTACATTGCTCTGAGTTTGCTTTTTTATATCGTTACGGTTAACAAGGTTTAGGAATAGCGCACAAGTTATAGGCATTGCAGCATAAACAGCCTGACTGGACAAAGCTGAGATAATTGTTCCAATCGCAGAGGCAGCGATCGCAATAGGTTCAAGATTTTCAGTAGGGCTTTTTTGCAATGTTTTGTCTAGGGTGTCTACGGTATAAAAATTGTCGGTGGTCAACTATAAAATTTTTAATCTTGATGTTTTAGAAATTATCTATGACTATAACTCGAAAATGCTTAAAAATAAGAGTAAATGACCAGAATGTTTTTTTGATTTAATGGGCGATCGCGATTTCATTTCATCACGGGTAAACAGATGTTAGCGATCGCAAAACAAGTAAAATAAGAGCATCAGGAACAATGTAGGTTTTTATGGCATACAGTGACTTCACCTTTAGTAAGGTCAAAGAAGCTTTTCAGTTAACCATTGACGAAAAGACAAATCTTTTTACAGATATAGCCAAAGTTGCACCTTCCCAAATCTTGACGACACTGCTTCAAGAAAACCTATCCTTTGCGATCGCAGTCGGTACTGAAAAAGCGAGATCGGAATTTATCATTGCTCAGATTTTGAGCGAAGTGCGCCGTCAACTGAACTATAAAATTTCACTATTCTCTGGCTCAGAGTTTACGGTCGATCGAGATCGCGGATTGACAGGGTTTTGCGATTTTTTGTTGAGTAGCTCTGAAGAACAGTTAGAAATCACGGCTCCTGTGGTGATTATCATTGAGGCAAAACGCGAAGATATTTTTGGTGGTGTCGGTCAATGTATAGCGGCGATGGTAGCCGCCCAAATCTTTAATGAACAACATCATAATCAAATTCCAGTTATTTATGGAGTTGTTACCAGTGGTACGAACTGGCGGTTTATAAAGCTAGAACAAAATTTAGTCCAGATCGATGCGATCGAATATTATGTCAGCGAAGTCGATAAGATTTTAGGAATATTATTAGAACCATTGCGATCATTCTCTCAGCTTAGCGCGATCGCGATTTCATAGTGAGGTTTTATTTTGTAGTGGCAATTCATGAATTGCCACTACGTTTTTGTGCTTTCTATAGAGCCGTGATTTGAAAATCGCGATAACGGTCAACAAATGCCAAAAATTAATTCTTTTTACTCATTGCTAACCATTTCTGATTAGCCAAGTCATAAATCTCCAAATTAACTTCCTCAGAGTTAGTTGCTTTGGCAAATTTTTCAACTTCTCTCCGCACTAAAAATCTTCCCCAAAACGGAACTTCCTTTAATTTGTTTTCAGCTTCACTAGTCCAGTTCATATATTTATCCAATATTTACGTTTTATATATTAACCGACCCATCCCATTTCTGCGGCTTGATTGAAAAACTTACGATAAGCCAACTCAAGAGCGTCAGAAGGTGCATGAATATCACCTGCAAGATCGTAGGGAGCCGCGCCAGCCTGAATTTTTACAGCTTCGTTGTCTTGAACAAAGGTTTTAACCACATCTTGTCGCATAAAATAATCGGCTAAAGGCGTAGTCACAAAATTACGAATATGCAACCACTTTGTAATTGTTTTACTCTCATTGACGGGGATATGCAACAAAAATAGAACAAATTGAAACTTCCCAAACTGCAAATCTACTCTCGTGATATTTGGCATGTAAAAAGTAGCTCGAAAAGTCCCCTTGGGCTGAGCATCACCGAGAATGAGTTTTAGGGAATAGGCGGGCTTAGTATCAAAGTTGATGAATCCACTACCACTCCATTCGCCAGTTTCTAATTTATAGGATGGAACTGCTGGAGATTGCTTATTCCCAAATGCTGAAGCATGGACAAAAGGTGCATGAGCCATGTCAATGGTATTAGCGATTACTCGCGTATAATGTCCATCCCAAGTAAAGTCTCCCTGTACAGATCGCCAACCTTTTTGTTGAAATTCATTTAAAGGAGGAATCGGTGGACAATCTTCTACTGGTAAGTCACCCCAAAACAGCCAAACCAAATCATATTTCTCTTGCACTTTATACGATCGCAATTTTGCTCGAATGGGTATACTTGCGCCTGGCTGATTGGCAGGAATATGACTACAAACTCCATTAGCTTCGTAGCGCCAACCATGATAAGGACAATGAATACAATTCCCTTCTACCCATCCTGCGGCTAGCTCACTACCTCTATGAACACAGCGACCATCTAATGCAATTATTTGTCCTTCAGTTCCTCGATAAAAAACTAAGTCATGTCCCATAAAAGAAATTGTTTTGGGCTTAATAGACACATTGCTACTATGTTCGATTCCATACCAAAAATTTTTGAGCATTGTTATGTCATTTGGCTTGCTAAACACTTCTTGTGGTAGTGAAACTATATCTTTAAGGCTTTGCATACATTGAAACAGTGATTTATTTTAGATCTGATGTCAGTTGTTTTATGAATTACTTTAGCAGAAATTATGAAAATTCAACATTTTCAATAACTGTTATATAAGTTACAGCAATTCTCAATTGTTTATAATGTTGATAAATCAAATTTAGGTATTATTAAGAGTTTCATCATAATACCCAACACAAGAGCTTATAAAAATAGTATTACAAAACACTTTTTGTCCAAGTTATAAAAGACTTTTCGCAAAAAATTAATGACAAAATAATCTTTATAACTTTCTTTGAAGAACATTTATCTCATTTTCATTATCAAGTGATATTTTCTATTTAAATCTCTTGAACATGATAGAGGTGCGCGACTAAATAACAAATGTTACAATATGTATAGACAGACACCTAGAAATATTAAGTTGGTATTAATATTGTGAACAACCACAAGGTGTAATTGTTAATCTTTTTTTAATTTTACGACATATTTTCATTTTCGCGAAAAAAGATAAAGGCTTAATTATTAGCACTAATACTAAGGGGGTGAGGCTCTATCGTTTTCCGTATGCTAATGTTCACGTTGAACATTTTTAAGTGGTTTGGGTATCCACAAACGCCGAAAAATCGTTGAAACCTATTTTGGATAGCATAGTAAAGTCGATAGAGCCGGGGGTTATAAGATGCCTAATATAGCAAAGTTTCTGTATCCGTTTTATACGATATGTCATTTATTTTTATTAGCATGGGCGCATTATCTCTATTCTCAATCTCATCAACTGGGGCTAGTTGTATTAATCTTGGTGATAACGGCGATCGCCTATGACAACTTGATTGTGAGTTTAGGTAGCTCAATTGGCAAGGGTAGAAGGCTCTTAAAATTAAGCCAGCCTCGGTTTATATGCCATGTTTTACTAACTCCTTTATCTGTTTTCGCTGCATTTAGCTTCTGCATACAGAGTCGTTTAGAGTGGGCATCTGAACCATTGTTAATTTTTGGAGTTTGGTTTTTAGTTGTTAGTCTCATAGCCGCAGAGATATTAACCTATTACAAAAAATTTGAGCCGAAAGCAGTATGGTTTCAAGGCACTTTGCGTTATACAAATAGCGCTTATAAGATGTTACCAATTCCTTCTATAGTCACAACTATTTTGGTAGGTATAATTGGCTTAATTATCTGGCAGCAGATGGATTCACCTTGGCTACTAATTAGCAGCATCGTAATGTTTTTAGGAGGTGCAATTCCTCAGTGCGTAGCTGGACCAATAGTATGTTCGGGAGTAGAAGTCTTTTTGATTATTGGTTTCTGTATGACAGCAGCGCAGTTACAGAATATTATTTAAGTCACCTTAGAGGCTGTTTGAAAAGGTGGGTATACCTAGGAAAAAGCGTGAAGGGGGAAT
>JBAXTW010000235.1:0-4753 GCA_037129985.1 Pseudanabaena sp. ELA645
TATTGTCCCGTCAAATGTTTTGACCTATTTCAAAAATCAGCGAACCGTAAGTAGACAAGAACTGTTCACCCGATCGCTTGATATCTTTAATCAGAAAATCAAGCGACAATCTTAAATAACTAATCGCAGCCCAAGCCATTTGCAGAAAGTTCTTGTAACAGGAATTCTCTTAAGCGGCTTGGGCTATATATTTTAATGGTCATATTGGGATCATGCAGTCCATCACTACTTTCACAAATCTCGATACGCACCTTCGCAAAAACCTGACTGCGGTCTTTTGGGCGGGACTGTTTTTTTGGTCGAGTATGGCTTCGCAATTGCCGACTTTACCCCTATACATCCGCACCTTAACGCAGTCCTACGATGAGATTGGAATTATCATGGGTTCCTTCGCGATCGGATTACTGGTTTGTCGCTCCTATCTGGGTAAGCTTTCCGATCGCAAGGGTAGACGTTACACCATGCAAATTGGATTGATTGTGGCGGCGGTGGTTCCTTTATGTTATGCGTTATTACCATCGATTCCCTTATTGATGTTCTTTCGCGCCGTTCATGGCATTAGTATTGCCGCTTTCGCTTCCAGTTATAGCGCCTTAGTCGCCGATCTTGCGCCAATCGAGAAACGGGGTGAAGTGATTGGTTATATGAGCTTAGTTAATCCGTTGGGATTGGCTTTTGGTCCCGCGATTGGGGGTTTAATGCAGGAAGCTTGGGGCTACCAACCGTTATTTATTACAGCCTCATTACTGGCTTTTGGCGGATTGTTATTAACAACTCAAATTGAAACGGAAGGGAATATAAGCGATCGCCAAGCAGCATCAAAAGAAATCAAAAAAGCAGAATTTTGGCAAACTTTTCTTAATCCTAGAGTTAGAGTTCCTTCAACGATTTTATTGTTAGTTGGATTTGCGTTTGGAACCCTCAGTGCTTTTATGCCAATTTTGATGCAGCAAAAGCATATCGCTCTGAATGCAGGGCTGTTCTATATGGCGGCGGCTTTGTCGGGATTTATCATTCGCTTTCCTGTTGGGCGGCTCAGCGATCAATGGGGACGTGGGATCTTTATTTCCATTGGTATCTTCTTCTATGCGTTATCTATGGCGATCATCTATTTTGCAAGTCATGACTATGAATTTTTGTTGTCTGGAGTTGCGGAAGGAATTGGTTCTGGGATCACAATCCCTGCGATCGTGGCTTTGCTTGCCGATCGCACTGTTCCCGAAGAAAGAGGCTATGTATTTGGAATGACATGGATTGGCTTCGATTTAGGAATTGCTTTTGCGGGACCTGTGATGGGTAAAATGATCGGTGTAGTGGGGCTGACAAATATTTTTGCGATCGCTACAGGATTATGTATTCTGGGGCTAATAATTTTTGCGACACAGTCGAATAAAACTGTGGGTGAGTCGTTTAGATTTGCGATCGGTAAGACTAGCGATCGCTATGCCATCAAAATAACACCTTGAATAATGGATTATTTAACACGATAGTTGTGTCGAACAATTGCTTGGTTTGTGGTGCGATCGCTAAATCGCTATTTGCTTTGAAGTAAAATAAAATCTAAAATCATTAAAAATGAAATACGATATCGAATTTAAGCCTAAAGCAATTAAGGATTTACGGAGTCTACCCAAACAAATACAAAGTAAAATATTAGAAAAGGTTCAGTTAATGGAAAATGATCTGGCTGGCGATGTAAAAAAGTTAACCAATTTTACGCCTGAATATCGATTAAGAGTTGGTAACTATCGCGTACTTTTTGAGATAGAGAACGAAAATATTGTGATTTATCGCGTTAAACCTAGAGATAAAGCCTACCAACAAACTCAATTATGATTAACTTAAATCCAGACTTGATCTCGAAAGATGGGAAGCCGATGTTTGCGGTGATTCCCTATGAGCAGTTTTTGGCTATTAAAGAGATGTTGGAAGACTTTCACGATTTACAAGATTTAAGAGCCGCTAAGCAAGAAGAATACAATCAACCCGCGATCGCTTTAAATGATGTTAAACAAATGCTTGGTTTATGATGCGATCTTAATTGATTAAGTTAGGCAAAGTATATTAAAATATCAGAATATAACAAGGATAGGCAAAAATATGAGTCTTTGCATTAACCCTAATTGTCGAAATCCTGCTGCATCCCTGACCCAAAACAACCCTTTCTGTCAGGATTGTGGCTCTGACTTGCTGATTCATGGTTGTTATCGAGCCGTGAGACTTATAGGGGAGGGAGGATTTGCGAAAACTTATGAAGTACTAGAGGGGGGAATACCTAGAGTCTTAAAAGTTTTACTACCTTGTCATTCGTCTAATCAGAAAGCTGTTGAACTTTTTCAGCAAGAAGCAGTCATTTTGAGCCGTCTTAATCATTCTGGTATTCCTAAAATTACATCGAACGGTTGTTTTACTTTTCTACCAAGAGGTCAACAAAATGATCCTCTTCATTGTTTTGTAATGGAAAAGATTGCTGGAGTCGATCTAGAAGTATGGATGGAAAATCGGAAAGGACAAGTTATTCCTTTAGATTTGGCACTCGATTGGCTGAAACAGTTAGGGCAACTGCTGAACCTCATCCATCAACAGCAATATTTTCATAGAGATATTAAGCCATCCAATATCATGCTTCGTCCGAATGGACAGCTTGTATTGATTGATTTTGGGGCTGCTAGGGAGATGACCAATACCTACATGGCAAAAATGGTTAGAGGGTCAGTTTTGACAAGTATTGGCTCCCCAGGGTATATACCGCCAGAACAGGCAAATGGGAAAGGCGTTCCGCAGTCTGATTTTTTCTCTTTGGGGCGAACTTTTGTCTATTTACTGACGGGGCAATCACCAAGCAATTTTCCAGAGAGTCCAACTACGGGACAGATGATATGGCATTCTAGCGCTCCAAAAATTCCGAGTTTATTGTTGGAATTTGTAGATCAGTTGATGTCACCATTTGTGGGTAATAGACCTAAAAATGCTCAAGAGGTCTTACAAAAACTTCAACAGATTGAGATAGACATTCAAAAAACGGTTTCTGTAAATGGGAAAATAGGGGCGGTGCGTCAAACTGGCAAAAACAAGCTAAATCTTAAATATTTGCTGTGGGCTATTCCTGTTACTTCGTTGAGTGTTATTAGCTATCTGGGTTTTAACTCATTCTCTAACAGACTTACCAAACCTTTGCAAGTTACTGAGTCAGAAATTTTGCCAGCCCCTATTTCCACTCCTGTCTCTCAGCCAATAGTGGTTCCTGTGCAAATTCCTGTAACTAAGCCTGAGGTAAAGAATAAGGCTAAAATAGAAATTAAAATTAAGCCAAGTCTCAGTAAGTCAGAACAAGATAGCATCAGGTTATCTGAGGAGAAGAGAAGGCAACAAGAGGTTTTGAGGCAAGAACAGGAAAAAGTTGCTGCAAGGCAAAGGGCTGTAGATCAAGAACGAGAAATAGCTCTTCAGAAACAGTATGAGATGGAAAGGCAGGCTAACCCACCAAAACAGGAGGCAACTACAAATGTTTATGAAAATATTCAGGTAACTTCAAATCCTGTTACTATTTATCCTGTCGAGCCAGTGAGAGATCAACAGGTATCGCCATCGGGGGCGGCAGCACCTTGGGAGGTGACTCCTCAAAAGTCTACTGTTAATGAAATTTCTGATGTAATTAGAGAGACACGCAAATAAAGGTTAAATATGAAGATTTTTGGTTTTAAATCAGCTTTGGCAATGCTGACATTTTCTGCAATGTCGCTATTTTTTCAAGCTCCGACTCAGGCTCAGGTTAATAAACAGCTTTTGTCGGATGTGATTAAAAGCTGTCAGAGAGACATGAATTTTGATTATTTCGAGAGAATGGGTATTTTTGATAGAAAAACTTATCCTAATAATTACATGGACTCGCTACAAGACTCTTGCATTCAACAACGTTACTATTATCTATCTGTTATTGAGAAGTTACCTTGGCTATATAATTCTGGGGAAATTTTGCCAGGCTATTTAGCATCTGTGGCAGTTGCCAATGTATTCCTAGCTCAGGGGAGTGTGACGGTGACTGAAGACCAAATAATCGAATGTGTTACAAAGAAAAATTTTGATGGAATGAATGAATGTTCTTGGATTTGGAACATGTATTCTCATCTTAATCAATATAAAGACTCTAGTGCTTTTTATTTGGAGCGTAGTTTTTTACCTTACGTCTGTCCTAAATGTGTAGTTGCTCATGATGATTCTTCTAAATCTGCGCTTAAAAGAGGTTTTGTCAACTGGTTTTTGTCATTGGATAAATCTAAACGGCGAGATGTAGTGTCTTTTCTATCATCTAGAAATATATGGCAGGATTTGCAAAATAAAACGGGTATGGCAATGCGAGCATACAGGGATGCTCTCAAAAAAATTGAACAAGATGACAAAGAACAGCGTAGAAGGAATTTGCTAGGTCAGTAAACCTAATTCGGAAATATGTTGTAAATGCGTTCAATTTTGAGCGCATTTTTTATTTTTGTTTTTATTTAGTAAAAACTAAAGTGTCAATTTGTTGATAATTGCCTACATTTTGCCATGCTCATTTTTGTATTGTATGTAAAAGGTGATAATTTCACCCGTAAACATAAAAGTATAAATATATGAGTAAAAATACCAATTCCAAGTCCAAAAAATCAGATGTATCTTCTATAAAGCCAGATAAATTCCTGCAAAAATTAGGATTTGCCATAGAAAATTTATTAAACATTGTAACCATAATAAATTTATTTCAGTCTCCTGT
>JBAXTW010000236.1:0-4736 GCA_037129985.1 Pseudanabaena sp. ELA645
CCAAACTATTTGAAGAAAACACTGGCAGAAAATACAATGACCTTATCCACGCAGACATAATCGCTAAAAATATATCTAAATTCGATAAAATTGCTAAGAAATGCCAATCATTTGAGCGCTTTGTTCAGAAAATCACTTAAATCTATATCCTCTTATTGACTTTATGAGCCATGAGCAAACTTGAAAAACTGATAGCGCAATACCCCATCACCCTTTACCCCGAACCTGATGGCGGCTACACCGTGATGATTGTCGATTTAGTCGGTTGTCTTTCTCAAGGTGACAGCCTCGAAGAAGCAGTCACCAACATTCAGAAGCCAAACACGCTTGGCTAGAAACCGCTTGGGAATGTGGGGATGATATTCCTCTTCCAGATTTGCAAATAAAAAACAAAAGTCATTCACTCGCGATCGCCTCAGATTTTTCATCCATAATTTGATAATATTTTCGACCCGCTAAGAAGATCCCGATCGAACTCCATAACATTACACCATGCGCTCCCCGCATCGTCGGAGCCGACAACAAGAAAAAGAGTGATTTAATTAAAATAGCGCGAATAACTGATAGAAAAAGATCATCATTTTTGATCTTGAAGGTGAATGCCAAAAATAAACAAAGGGCAAAACCTGACACATAGGTAATAGCTCCAAACCAGCCCAACTCAATCATCAGAACCAAAAAAGCACTGTCTGTCTCAAATCCACCAAACCCCTTCCCAATTAACTCACTAATAGCATCATTAATTAAGAGTCCAAAAGCAATTTGGCGTTCATTGGCGCTGATATCATTGGAGATGTCAGTTAAGGTTTGTAGCCTTTTGGTAATTGTGGTCGCAAATGGCTCCACCGTACTCAAGGGAACAATGATCATGGCTAAGATAATCACAGTTGCAAGAATCTGTTTTTTTTGTTTGCGTGGCAAAGTTACGACAAGAGAAATCATCCCTAAAGCCCATGCTACCCAAGCAGTTCTTACCATACAAAGCAGAAATGATAGAAATCCAACTGCTGATGCGGGAGCAACTAAAATATTGCGTGAAGTAAGGAGTAGGAATAACCCTGTTGCCATATAGTCACCAAATGGCGCGGGTGAATTCATCGTACTCCATACGCGCATTCCTTGCGGTACTGGTAAACCACTGGTAATCATCTTAGAAGAGATTAACCATAAGCGATCCCAATCAGGAGCCACAAGGTATTGATAAACGCCATAACTTCCCATGACGATTACTCCCCATAAAAATACCTTGCGGAGATGACGACTATATTCGGGATAGCGATACCAATGTACATATAGGTGATAGGCAAACAGAAGTGGAGTAATCCACTCCAGTCCCTTAATTGTGGCGACTATCGGACTATTTTTGATAATGCCGACAAGATAGCCATAGAGCATACTTACGAAAACTAAAATAAACGGAGCCGAACCCTGCTCTCTTACTTTAGGCAGATTAAAATATAGTGTGTGACCACACACAACGATCGCTGCATAGGGAGCAAGTAAAATTGGGCTAGGATCAACAAAAGCCCCTCCCCGAAAATCGGCATACCTTCGCACAAAAGCGGTCAAAAATAAAATCCACCAGACAAAGCCAATGTAAAGAGATGGATATCGAAAATACAAAAACCAGCCGACAAGAAAAGAGCCTAAAGGGAAAGCGATCGCCAAGAGCTTAACGCCACCAGCACCCGCAATCAATAGCCCTAAAGTCATTAATCCAAATACAAAAATCACCGCCCACGCATTCCAAGACGATGGGGACTTAGATTTTGAGAAAGTCATCTTGTCTAGCCTCATCAGAAATCTATCGCTGCATCATCGGAATCCAAACAATAAATCGCCCGCATAGCGGACGATTTGTTGTTGTTTATGTAATTACCGTTGGGCGATCGCGTCCTGTGAGAACCTTAATCTGAGCAATTTGATCGGCAATCTCAATCAACTCATTGAGAGCTTCTTGAGTATCAAGAGAATGCTTGGCAATATTCGGCTCATAACTCTCCACATAGAGTCGCAGAGTTGCGCCTTCAGTGCCAGTTCCAGATAGACGGAAGACGATGCGCGAGTCATCGGTGAAGCCAATCCGAATTCCTTGTTTGCTGCTGACACTGCCATCAATGGGATCGGTATAACTGAAATCATCACAGAAGGCAACTTCATAATTACCAAATTTCTGTCCGACTAAAGCGGTTCCATTTTTGCGAAGATTATCGACTAGGGTATTAGCGCGATCGCTATCGACTCCTTCATAATCATGGCGCGAATAGAAATTACGTCCGTAAAGTTGCCAATGTTCCTTAACGATCGTTTCTACCGATTCTTGACGCGCTGCAAGAACATTCAACCAAAAGAGAACTGCCCAAAGTCCATCTTTTTCGCGAACATGATTGGAACCTGTACCAAAGCTCTCTTCACCGCAAAGGGTTGCTTTACCTGCATCTAACAAATTACCAAAAAATTTCCAACCTGTAGGCGTTTCATAGGCGGGAATCCCTAATCTGGCGGCAACGCGATCGGGAGCTTGGCTAGTGGGCATGGAACGGGCAATCCCTGCGAGTCCACCTTTGTAAGCGGGGACAAGATGGGAATTCGCCGCGAGAATCGCTAAGCTGTCGCTGGGAGTAACAAAGAATTTACGTCCCAAGATCATATTGCGATCGCCATCACCATCGGAAGCTGCGCCAAAATCAGGAGCATCTTCGGCAAAAAGGACATCGACTAGATCGTGTGCATAGACTAGGTTGGGATCGGGATGTCCGCCGCCAAAGTCTTCGAGGGGAATGCAATTTTGCAAAACACTGGCGGGTGCGCCTAAGCGATTAACGAGAATTTCTTCCGCGTATGGCCCTGTTACCGCGTGCATTCCATCGAAGCACATCTGAAAATCTGTAGAGGTGAGTAGGGTTTTGATGCGATCGAAGTCAAATAGCTCACCCATGAGTTCGGCATAATCGGCAACGGAGTCGATTACTTCCACGGTCATCTCACCCAATTGGGCTTCACCTAAGCGATCGAGATCGAGATCATCAGCTTCAAGGATTTTGTATTCCGTAATGCTCTTGGTGCTGTCATAAATCGCATCGGTGATTTTTTCAGGCGCGGGGCCACCATTGCCCGTGTTGTATTTGATGCCAAAGTCGTCATCTGGTCCTGCGGGATTATGACTAGCTGAGAGAATGATGCCACCAAATGCGTTGTATTTACGAATAATACATGAAGCCGCAGGCGTCGATAAAATACCGCCGCGTCCAACTAAGATTTTACCAAAGCCATTAGCCGCCGCCATTTTCAAGATTACTTGAATCGCATAGCGGTTGTAATAGCGTCCATCGCCGCCAACTACGAGGGTTTGCCCAGCAAATCCTTCGAGGCTATCAAAAATGGATTGAACGAAATTTTCGAGATAGTTAGGCGTTTGAAAAACCTTAACTTTTTTTCTCAATCCAGAAGTACCAGGCTTCTGGGCGGAAAAGGCGGATGTAGAAACGACTTTTATGCTCATTAATCTTGCAAGCTACAAATTCTCTAAAAACTTTAAAAAGCCTATACCTTTAGGCTTGCTCTAATTTTACGAGTGATTGGTAAGCTAGGCAAAGAAAAAAAGCAAAGCTGGGAAAAAGCTAGAGAACAATTTGAGATCGGCAAAAATCATAAAAATATCATAAACATACCTAATTCACCGATTAGTTCATCTCCTAGTTCATCACAGAAGCAATCGCGCTTACTGAATGGTTCTCCATCCAACTCTTGTATTGCCCTTCATTAAAGCGTGGTTAAATGTGTTTAAATCTGCCTTGACAAATTGAAAATATTAGATTTATATCTTACCGTTCGCTGATTTTCTTAATGCAAATGACATTCATTAATTTGCACTTTTTGGCATTACTATTGATAATTAATACTAATAAAGGTCATTATTGCTTTAATTTATTTGTAATGCATACAAGAAGGTGAAAATCAATAACTTCGTAAAAAAAGTTCATAAAGCCTGAGATCCTTATTGTCCCGTCAAATGTTTTGACCTATTTCAAAAATCAGCGAACCGTAAGTTATATCTAGTGAAGAACTTAGTCCAAAGCAGTCTATTTTAAAAATTCGAGGCTTTAAAAATCATGAAAATACAAAAAAACAGAAATGGGGGTGCTTGGACTAAGTTAGTTGCAATGTTATCTGTCCTGTGCATTATCTTAGTGGGATGTGGTTTGTTTGTAAAAACACCTGAGCCAACACCTAGTCCAACATCATTTAAAGTTGATTTTAATGATGAATCAAAGTATTCAAAGTCAAATTGGGTAATTAGTCCAGTTATCGTTCCTAACAGCATAGAACCAAACGCAATAGTAGACAAGGATAAGAAGTTTATTGCTATTAACAATGCAGTCAAAGATGCTAAACCCATAGTTGTATTACGACAATCACCAGAATTGGGTGAATCCTTTTATGTTAAAGCAAATGTAGTATTGAGAAGAGATAATAATGATATAAAAAATAAAGAATTTGGGAAATTTGGCTTAATTATCAATTTTTTCGATCAACTTAACAGGATCGATCATCCCATGGGTTGTAATTCCAATCAAAAGCCAGTTCAGTCGTATAGTCTTAGCTTATACGCAAATAAGCCTTCTGGGGTTGAGTTTGATAAAGAAAACAAAAAATTAATAAGTATTTATAATAAATACGAGTTAGAGGCTGTTTGAAAAGGTGGGTATACCTAGGAAAAAGCGTGAAGGGGGAAT
>JBAXTW010000237.1:0-4711 GCA_037129985.1 Pseudanabaena sp. ELA645
CTTAAACCCATAAGAGTAGGGGCGGGTTTAGCCCATAATTTGACCATGCACCGTAAGATTTTTTGCAAAACCCGCCCCTACAGAAGACCTTAAGCCCATAAGAGTAGGGGCGGGTTTAGCCCATAATTTGACCATGCACCGTAGATTTTTAGCAAAACCCGCCCCTACAGAAGACCTTAAACCCAATCCCTACCAACGATAACTGCCCTTAATTCTCAAATCAAGTCCAGAACTACCAGTTCCTATCTGAGTTTCGATCGCCGCAGAGGTTTGCGGGATTTGAAATCGGAACAAAACGCCATAGAAGGAAGTCTGCTCGCGGGTCTCAAGTCCTTGATTAACATCCCTAAAGTTTTTAACAAATAATCCTGCTGTCCAAATAGGATCTAAAGCTTGCAGAGCTTCAATCGACCAATTAAAATTTTGATCGTATTCTAAACTCCCACGAAATCTTGGCCATCCTGCCATATCCAATGAGCCTTGCAAAAACTGCGTGGTACGCAAGTTCGAGCCTTGCTGGATTAAACCAACCCCTGGGGTTAATGAGATATTCATCCCTGACACCTGACGACCATAGCTATAGGAAAGAATCACATTACCCGCATTGTTGGTATTAATAGAGCTATTCCAACTTAGCCTAAACACTGGCGAGCCAGTAGTAATCGCAGTGACCGTTTTCTTATCTTCACTAAGTTCAACTTCACTACTTGACCAGCTCATAATTGCATTCACAAACGCGCCCAAGGAAGGCTCAGCAGTACCTAAATTATTGTCTAAGACGTTTCCTGCTTTATTCGGTGACAGATTAAACCATAGCCCCGTTGAAACCCCATAGTTAAAATTATCAACAGAGCCAGCCCAGTTGGCTTCGATACTGGGCAATGAGATATAGCCTAAATAACTTGAAAATGTGCCACTTTGAGTTGCTAGTTGAGTTAGTTCTATGCGATCGAATGCTAGAGCTAGTCTTCTAATCCCTGCGGGGATAACCGCAAAATTGGCGCTAGAACTGGTACTAGAGGAATTGATATTTTGGACAAACTGTTGACCATTGGGAGCGGTTAAGACAATTTCGGAAGCAAAGGATTGATTAGGTTGAAAACCAGTAGCATTAGTAGGTATGAAAGTACCCAAAAATGTTAACGGACCAAAATTTTCAAAACTAGTACGCAGAGAAGAAACTACGGTATCTCCAAAACTGATTGAGCCAACTTCTTGATTGATAAATTGAACCGCTCTACGGTATAGTCCAGTCTTGATTTGCACGATGTCGGAACTGCTGGGTCTAATCTCGCTGGCAAGTGTAATATTGCCAGATACCTGCTCTAGCGCACTTGAGAGATTGCTATAAAAGAGATTGGAATTCAATCTTTGATTAATTTGTTGTCTTTGTTCGGAAGTGGATTTTGTAGCTAGCGGCGTAAATTTAGCTTGCGAGTCTCTTAGTTTTTTTCCTTCATCAATTTTGGTTTGAATATCATCAGGATCTAATATCCAAAAAGCGCCACCTAGCAACATACCAACGGTACTATTGAGACTTTGTGCCGAATCTACTTTACCCAAATCAAAAGAATAGGTTATCGATGCACCAACATTAGCAAATCGATTGCTGTAGAAAGCTTTTATCTCTTCTTTGTCGTAGGTGATGAGTGTCTGATTTACAGGACGATTAGCATATAATCTTTCCCAAGAATTGAAACTCGTTGCTGTGGTAGTAGTTACAGATGGATCTCTGGCTCCTAGATCTGACCAAAATAAAGAATTAAGATAATAGAACTGTTTTTCAGATTTTCTAAGATTTGGGTTGGTCAAAATCTGGAGCAGATCGAAGTTATCAAACTGACCGCTTTGAAGGGTTTTGACTCCTGGTAAAGAACTAAATCCACCGAGTTTTGAGGTTTGACCTCTAGAACTAGAGGTAAGATCAAACGCTATGCCCAATGCTGCTAAGCCCCCAGATGAAACTATAGAATCTTTGGCTAGAGGAATAGCGCCGTTGTCAAACAAAGCCTGAATGTTTACGGTTGGAAGGCTTTGGATTATTTGAGGGGTATTTATGGCAGTTAAGTTACCAAAGTTTGCTACGCCCCCTTTAGGATTGTTGGTAGAACCAACTCCAATTAGGGTGACATTAGGGCTACTAAAGTCAATACCTGAATTAATTACAATATTTGGCGCTGGTATGCCTGGTGGATTGACGACTTCGGCAGAGGTTGATTGAACTGATAAGGTAGCGGGATCAATTTTATTGGTGATTTCTGGAAAGTTTTCAGGTAATCCCGTAATTATTTGGGTTCCAGTCAAGGCGCGGGAAAAGGTAATTGTGGATTTAAAACTAATGTCAGTGCCATTACCTTGATGCAGTATTCCTGCCTGATAGCCTTGGGTTTCGATCGCAATTTGATTATTGGGCAGTACCCAGTAAAACTGATCGGATTTTGGGAAGTATCCGTAGGTGAATTTAATTATGGTTGGATTTTTATCAGAAAATCGAATATCAGAATCTACGTAACTCTCTGAGGTACGCGGAGAAAAGATCGTTGGTGAGAAGGTGAGGCGATCGCTTGGATTGGTTAGCCAAGGATATCTAGCGGTCGTGGTGCTAATGGCAAAGTTAACAACTTCGTTAATCTGCTCTGGTTTGAAGGTATTGGATTGCTGCGGATCGACCTTTGGATCAACTTTCGGATCGACCTTGGGCGGTTCTTGGGGGAATGCAGGTGTATTTTGTTGTATTTGATCGAGAACTTTACCAGGATCAAGGGGAATGTTCTGTGCAGTTTTCTGTGCAATATTTTGTGCAGAAACGTCTTTTTGACCAGTAATTATCAATAGTAAAAATATAGCTGCACTCCCAATTTTGCCAGAGTGGGCTTTAAGTTGGGTCATGCCTCTATTCCAGTCCAGCAACACCCGCGCCCGCCTTGATGAAAGCCGCCGCCGCATCAACTGCATTAGCAGTCGTAAGAAGAGTAGTATTACCCGCAGCAGCTTTAAGTAGGACATCAGCTGCTGCTTGTGTAAAGGAATTGGCTGCACCAACTGGTGTAATAGCTCCTGCTCCTATACTCAGCGAATCAACGCCTATGACACCAGTGGTAATAGTAGTATATGATGGCTTTACTATTACAAAAGCAGGAGCGCCCAATGCTGTGGTACTGGCGTAGTAAAAGCCAGATGGGAGAGAAGATTCAGCAGAGACAGTTGTAATCGCACCTGATGTAGTGTTTGTGGTTGTGATAGGAGCTATTGAAGTATTAGTTGTAAAAGGATTATTACTAGCGTCAATGCCACTTGTTGTAGTATTTGAGCCAGGAGTATTTACAGTAATTGTTGTTGTTAAACCATTAATAAAGACCGCAGAACCAGAAATTCTTGCTGATTGGGCTGATGCGCTTTGAGCATTGCAACTCAATACAATTATGGATATTAATGTTAGTAACTTGTTATGTCTAATACCTTTCATGATTTTTTGTCCCTCTCTCAAATCGAATAAATATAGTGTAAGTATTATAAACGTTTGTTAGGATTTAATTATAAAATATTTAATCCCTTAATATATTAATAAATATATCAATTGATTAAGATGTTTTTGATTGTTTAGAACTAAGTTTTGGATTAATTATCCCGCCTTCATAAGCTAAAGGACTTGCTATTAATTAAAGTACCAGTGGCTTCGACTTCGCTCAGCCAGCGTATATCGTTGGCTGAGCGAAGTCGAAGCCCTACTTTTCTCATAAAAAGGGAGGAATTTGTTTTTTGCAAATAAATACCCTAAGAAATTTACGGGCATTTCTGTCGCAAAATCTTAGGGTTTTTATAAAAGTTACTAACTTTAAAGATGATAATAATCAAACATTTAAAATTAATTGATCATCCAAATCAAGAACTAGTCTAAACCGTTAACACCAGCACCAGCTTTGATGATTGCCGAGATAAAGTCGATGTTTGCAGAAGCGTATACGATATTACCAACAGTACCAGGAGTACCAGCAACAGCACCAACAACAGTAGTACGACCATCTGTAAGAAGAGTTGTATTATTCACACCAACAGATGTTGCTGCGGCAGCGTTAGTTAGAACAGTCGCTGCGGCTACATTGAAGGAAGTTGGTGAAGTAACAGCTGTAACGGTTGCAGTAGAAGCAACTTGCAATGACTCAGCGGCAATCGAGAATCCTTGTAAGCTGAACTGAGGTAGAGCGATCGCAGCAGCATTAGTTAAAGTGGCTTTTACACCAGGAGTTACGGAAGTTGTTAAAAGTGCGGCTCCTGTATTATAGTTGAAGCCTGAAGGCAGAACGCTTTCACCACTAACGGTAGAGGTAAAACCAGCAGGAGAAATGAAGGTTGCAGAACCAGAGATAGAAGTTGGGGTGCTTGCAAAGGAAGGTGTTGCACTAACTGCGCCAATGAGAAGAGCGCCACCGATCAGTCCGATAGAAGATAAACGCATTATTAAATCTCCAAAAGATTTTATGTGTATTTGTGTAAGTGGATTCTAATTGCGAGGCTTATTATTAACAATCTCGCGATTAGTTATTTGCAAAATCAACAAATTCAAATTTGTTGATCATCCAAATCAAGGCAACTAGTCTAAACCGTTAACACCAGCACCAGCTTTGATGATTGCCGAGATAAAGTCGATGTTAGCCGAGTAAGCTAATCGGCATTTAAGTTGCAATATCACAATTATTACCTTTATTTTTTA
>JBAXTW010000238.1:0-4696 GCA_037129985.1 Pseudanabaena sp. ELA645
GTTTCATCATTATCCTTTTTAAAATAGCAGCAAATACCTAAGCAATCAATCAACAGCCAAGCTTCAATCTCTTGACACATATACAACAGCATTGTTTGTTCTGGTATTTGCCTAACTACTTCGCTAATTTTATTAACATGAGAATTTGCTTCGTTTTTTCTTTGCGCTTGAGATTGAACGCCATCACGATCGAGCAAAAAAATCACCAAGTCATCTTGTTTTAAGTAAGTGGTAACGGCTTTATGCAAACCACCATCTATGCGAGCGGCTGTATTATATGCGCTTTTAGTAGCTGTACTAATTGAAATGTCTATGTTATGGAATCTTGATATTTTATTTGCAAGGGATTGGACAACTCTGCTATCTGTGTCGGATTCAGGAGTCCAGATGCGAACTTTTGCCATGTCAGTTTGCCAACACATCTTGAATAAGATTGCTATGGTATATAGCGCTCCCAATCCCAAAATCTTGCATCCAATCTTGAAGTCCATCACAATCTTGACTTAGTTTATCTAATCCAACTGCTTCAGTACCTGATTCGGGATGTTTTCTCACTAAGATTATCGACACATCGTTCGCGATATCCTGTAAACTAAAGCAATCAAGCAACTGTGAGCTATGGGTTGTAATAACTACCTGAGTCCTCTGGGATAGTCTTTTTAGGACAAAAGCAAGATCTGTAAGAATGGCAGGATGGAAATTTCTTTCTGGTTCCTCAATAGCAATCAGAGAAGGTAGATGAGATGAGTACAATAAGGATATGTATCCAATCATGCGTAGAGTTCCATCTGATAAATTACTAAAGGGTATCTCTGAAACGTTCGACTCTATCGCTTTAATTTCTTTTATATCATTCTTGTTCTCTCTAATAATTAAATTCACATTTAAACACCTTTTTACTTCATCGGCAATTTCCATAAACGTTTGATTATTTTCATCTGATGCCAATTTTTGTAATATACCTTTTAGCTGATAACCATATATATCAAGAATATTAGGATTATCTGCAAAGGTTGGACTTCTTGAAGCCATGAACTTACCATAACTTCTAATACTTTCAGGCTCTAGATCGTAAAATCCCCAGTTCTTTATGAACTCTGCAATACTTAAGGTTATCGGTTTAATTCCAAAACTACCTGTAGAAGAAAGCGCTATGGTATCGGGTGTAGAGTGATAGATTTGTTTGACTCCTTGAGTGTCTTCGTCTCGAACTTCACCTTCTCCCCTGATGACAGAGATAACTTGAATTTCCCCGATTTTAAGATTCTCAGATAGAATTACAAGATTTTCCTCAACCTCTCTCTCTAATGTTAACTTGAGGGAATAATCAACTTCTTGTTTATCCTGTATTAACACCTGAAAAAATATTCCCTCAGAATTTTTATTTTCTCTGATGTCATTTTCTATATGTCGTGATGGGAAAGTTTTTCCATGTTTGATTATCTCTCTCAATAAAGCTAAAGATTCCAAACAACTAGACTTGCCACTGGCGTTAGCGCCTACAATGATAGTTAGATTCCCGAAATTTAGGCTAATATCACCTAAACTTTTAAAATTTTTGATGTGGGCGCTTTTGAGAAAAGGGGACATTTGCTTTGATCTTTGTATGGATTACAGATTGTTGTAGTATAAATTAGAGATTTCTTTTCTGAATATCAAGTAATTGCTTTACCAACTGTTTTTAATATTTGCAAGATCTGGTACAGATCGTTGTCATGACGCATTAACGTATATTCATCGGAAATCCCATAAATAGGTTTATCTCGCCATGATAGTTTAAGGAAAATAAAATTACTGCCATTTGTAACCATTCCATAAACATCTTTTTCGCGATTAGGATTTGCCATCATATAGGCGATCGCTTGGGCAATTCCCTTTTGCAAAGAAACTCCAGCTTGTTTTGATTCAATCACTAAAATCCAAAAGCGATCCTGCATCACCAAAACATCGATTTTGCCGCGAATCATCAAGTTTTCATCTTTAACAGAAACTTTAACTGATTTTTCCGCTACAGAATAAAAGGGCGGTTGATAAAATCCTGCAATATCGAGAAGTGGTGACAAGACGACCATTTTCACCATTTCTTCTAGCATTAACCGCTTTGATAAATGAAGATAATTAGTTTTAATACGGTCTAACTGATCTTTTTCATTTTCGGATATTATCAAGCGATCAATTTTCCATTCTGGAAAAAAGTCAGCGCGATCGCACAATGTCAAATTAAAAGACTTTTCCAGATCGTAAAGTGTCAATTTTTCCGCAGCGATCGTCGCAACCATAAATTTAATCCTCTAGTTTGCCTTCAACCAAAGCATTAAATCCATAAATCTCGCGAGTACCGACATAAGGAACAAGATTTACATCTTTCTCATCCCCTGGTTCAAAGCGAATGGAAGTACCCGCAGGGATATCGAGGTGTGTGCCTTTAGCGCGATCGCGATCAAAGATTAAAGCGCGATTTGTTTCATAAAAGTGATAATGCGAACCAACTTGGATGGGGCGATCGCCTGAATTACCAACTTTTAAGGTAATGCTTTCGCGTCCTGCATTTAGTTCGATTTCGCCATCTTGAGCAATTATTTCGCCAGGAATCATAATTTAGTCTCCAATTAGAATTTGTAGTTTGCCATTTGTGCCTTGAGATCCCCGACTTTTTCTATAAATTCAGAAGTTATCTGTATTGTTAACAAAAAAAGTCGGGGATCTGTTTGCTTTTGCTAGACGTTTAGGATCTGAACAGCAGTTAAATCTAGTTCAGGAAAAGTTCTCGAAATAATTTTGTCATTTCCCGTAAATTTATTTGTTTGATATTTACCATTTTCATCTAGTAAATTGACAAATATGGTAGGGATTTTAGGATTACCTAAAAATTCACGACTAGCGATCGCTAAATAATCCACAATCCAATATTCAGAAATACCCAATTGCTGATACTCCTCAAATTTATCAATGTAATCATCATCCCAATTGTTTGAAGCAACTTCCAGCACTAATTGAATCGGATCGCGTAATGCCGAATAATCCTTACGATTAGAACGCCAAATCTTTGCATCAACTACGCATAAATCTGGGATACGACCTTGTTCATTGCCATCAGCATTAATAGTCTTAATTGCAATCCCTCGTTTAATCACGTAGTTAAGAGATAGTTTCTCAACCTGACGATAAAAACTTCTATCAACAAATTCGGCAACATCATCATGATTGCGGGTAAATATCATATCCGAAAGCCTTACTATTTCTCCATTAATCAGCTCATAATGTCCATCATTAGGACATAGTTCTAGAAATTGGTCAAAGTTTAACTTGGGTTTGACATCTATTACTTTTTGTTTGTTTCGTATGTCAGCGATCGCTACCATCTCAAACCTCCATAGCTAAATTAGCGAATAGGATTGTGAACAGTGACTAGTTTTGTGCCATCGGGAAAAGTTGCTTCCACTTGCACATCATGAATCATTTCTGAAATGCCTTCCATCACATCGTCACGGGTGAGCAACGTCGCGCCATAGGACATTAATTCCGCAACTGTGCGACCTTCTCGCGCCCCTTCCATGATTTCGGCACTAATAAAAGCGATCGCTTCAGGATAATTTAATTTCAAACCCTTAGCCTTACGTCGCTCTGCTAGAAGGGCGGCGGTAAAAATTAGTAACTTATCTTTTTCTTGAGGCGTTAGCTGCATGAATAATTACCAAACTCGTGGATATATTTACTCGTGTTTTAAGTTGTGCTTCGCACAACTTAAAACACCTACCAAACTCGTGGAGCGCATATTTCTCTATTTTTATAGGATACACGCAAAAGCTGCCAAATTTGCTGAAACCACTTCCGCGCATCACTGGAAGAATCCCCACAATAGCGACAAACTAAACCATAGAGCGATCGCGTTACTCCTGATACACCCTGATAATTTCCCTGCTCCCAAGTCGAACGAATGCGTGTAATTAATTCTGGCTCAACAGTTGCGCCGACAAAGATAAAACTCGCGGCGATCGCATAGTTATTTAATCCATTAGGACTTCCTAACATTTCGGTATTTCCATTCAGATATTGCCGATCAATCCACAGGGGCATCTGGTCGCGCCATACCTCCGTATGCGATCGCCAATTACCATCGATAAATTTTTCGCCGCTTGCTGTACGCCCAAATCTGACTATCTCCCATAGAGTACAGGTTGCATTTGGGGCAAGGTCAATTCTGGTGGTTTGGCGATATTGTGATTCTGCAAAGGCGATCGTTTCTTGGGGAAACCATTCTAAACTTGCGCCTTCATCAATGCGAAAGTGGATGTCCTGTAAAGATTCCGCACCATTGCTGCGATAGATTTTACTGGCGGTGGCGGTGGTTAGCAATGCTTGAGTATGCGGTGCGAGATGAATTTTTGCGGATAGGCGATCGCCACCGACAAGACCACCTGCGGTATGCAATAAAATGCAATGACAAACTTCTTCACCTTCGGGATAAAGCGATCGCTGAATTTTCCAAGGTGCAACAGTATAGTTACGGGTTAATACGGTTTGTTGATTCCGTTTCGCAAATTCTAATTCTAATTCTCCCGCCCAAGGTGCAGCCATAGGAATATCTAATTAATTTTGTGCATAGGAAACATAGCATTTAAAGCGATCGCTACATCAGGGAAAGCTTGCATCGTAATACTATCATCGCTATTCAGAATGAGTTGTTCGCGATAAG
>JBAXTW010000239.1:0-4654 GCA_037129985.1 Pseudanabaena sp. ELA645
TCTCACTTGGAATGGCAGTCTCTGAAACCTTTTTAGGCTTCTGCGTAACATGAGTGATTAACAAACTTCAAATAAAATAATCATGACTACAGCATTACAAAGACGCGAAAGCGAATCGCTATGGGATCGATTTTGTGATTGGGTCACGAGTACCGAAAATCGTCTCTATATCGGCTGGTTCGGGATCATCATGATTCCCACCTTGCTAACGGCAACCATTTGTTTCATCATCGCCTTCATTGGTGCGCCACCTGTCGATATTGATGGAGTCCGCGAACCTGTTTCTGGCGGTCTCCTTTATGGCAACAACCTGATTACCGCCGCCGTTGTTCCTTCCTCGAACGCGATCGGCCTGCACTTTTACCCCATTTGGGAAGCTGACAGTCTTGACGAATGGTTATACAACGGTGGTCCTTACCAACTGATTGTTTTCCATTTCCTGCTCGGAATTTACTCCTATATGGGACGTGAATGGGAACTGTCCTACCGCCTTGGTATGCGTCCTTGGATCGCCGTAGCCTATTCTGCACCTGTCGCAGCAGCAACTGCCGTTCTCTTGATCTACTCTGTTGGACAAGGCTCATTCTCCGATGGTTTGCCTTTAGGAATCTCTGGTACTTTCAACTTCATGCTTGTACTTCAAGCAGAACATAATGTACTGATGCACCCCTTCCATATGTTGGGAGTAGCGGGTGTATTTGGTGGTTCTTTGTTTGCCGCCATGCATGGTTCGCTTGTGACTTCTAGCTTGATTCGTGAAACCACTGAAAACGAATCTCAGAATGCTGGTTATAAGTTTGGTCAAGAAGAAGAAACCTACAATATCGTGGCTGCTCACGGTTACTTTGGACGCTTGATTTTCCAATATGCCTCCTTCAATAACAGTCGCAGTTTGCACTTCTTTCTTGCCCTATGGCCAGTAGTTGGGATCTGGTTTGCGGCTTTGGGTGTAAGTTCTTTTGCCTTCAATCTGAATGGCTTCAATTTCAACCACTCAATTTCCAGCAGCCAAGGAAATTTAATACCTACTTGGGCAGATGTAATTAACCGCGCTAATTTGGGTATTGAAGTAATGCATGAGCGTAATGTTCACAATTTCCCTCTCGACTTGGCGGCACTTGACGTAACACCTGTTGGGATGAGATCTCCAGCTATCAACGGATAATCCCTGTAATTTCTCACTCTCTTACCAAATAAAAAAGCTCTCCGAAAAGAGGGCTTTTTTATTTAAGTTTGATTGCTTCAAATGCTTAAGGTTTATTTTATAACCTTATAGTTATGTAATTACTAATAAGTGTATACTTAGAGTATGAAATCCTAGTCGGTCTTTGAAGATGCAAATATTACCCTCTCTCCAAATCGGTCATCATCTTGCTCGTTATCCTATTATTCAAGGAGGTATGGGCATTCGTATTTCTGGAGCGCATCTGGCGGCTGCGGTCGCTAATGAGGGTGGTATTGGAGTAATTTCTGCTGTTGCTTTAGGACTGAATTCACCCTATTTTGATATTACTCAGACTAATGTTGGTAAACGAAGAGAGCAGTTTTTTGAAGCAAATCGACTAGCGCTAATTGACGAAATTCAAAAGGCTCGTAAACTTAGCCCCAACGGTATTTTGGCTGTTAATGTCATGGTTGCGGCTCAAGATTATGAAACCTTAGTGCGTACATCGGCTGAGCAAGGGATAAATTTAATTATTTCTGGTGCAGGATTGCCCATGCAATTACCAGAATTTACTGCCGACTATCCAGAAGTTGCCCTAGTGCCAATCGTTTCTAGCACCCGTGCCGCTCGAATTATGTGCCGTAAATGGGAACGGAATTATGGAAGATTGCCCGATGCTTTTATCGTAGAAAATCCCAATTCCGCAGGTGGGCATTTAGGCGCTAAATTGGAAGAATTGGGCGATCGCGCTTTGGATGCCGAACAGGTAATCCCCGAATTAGTGACCTATCTGCAACAGGAACTTGGTAAAGCCATTCCCGTAATTGCCGCAGGTGGAGTTTGGGATCGTGGTGATATCGATCGACTGTTAGCATTAGGAGCTAGTGGTGTCCAGATTGGTACGCGCTTCATTACCACCGATGAATGTGATGCGGATATTCGCTACAAAGAATTTCACCTCCATGCTCAACCTGAAGATGTGGTGGTTATCTCTAGCCCTGTGGGAATGCCAGGAAGAGCGTTGCGAAATGCTTTTGTCGAGCAGGCGATCGCAGGTTCTCTCGATCTAGATAAACGATGTTTGGCGAGTTGTCTCCATGTTTGTAAATGCCGCGATGAGCAGAAATATTACTGCATTATTAAAGTTTTAGACAAAGCGGCACGAGGTGACATTGAGAATGGGCTTGTTTTTTCAGGCAGCAATGCTGGAAGGGCTGAGCGAATTATCCCCGTTGCGGAACTGATGGCGGAGTTAGTTGCTTAAAACTCTTACAATATAATTACAGATAAGATCGTAGGAAGTTATGAACCAATTTAAAGAATGGGGATTTTCAGCCCAATGGTGGCGCGGTGAGAAGGGCGAGTATTGGGTACTCGGTCAAACAGTTCTCTCTGTTGGATTTGTGCTACTGCCTGTCTATCCAGCGATCGCTCTAGATAATTTGTCACTAATCTGGAAATACGCAGATTGGGGATTGACGGGAATTTTTGGGCTAATAGCCTTGCTGCTGTTATTTTCGGGCAGCCTTGAGTTAGGAGCAAATCTTACGCCCTTGCCACATCCAAAACATGATGGTGAATTGGTGACTGGTGGTGTGTATGCGTTGGTCAGACATCCCATTTATAGCGGTGTGATTTTCCTTGCGATCGCCTATAGTTTTTGGAAATTGAGTCTCGTTCATGCGATCGGGGCAATGCTCTTTCTATTGTTTTTCGATCTCAAAGCGAGAAAAGAAGAATCATGGCTGAGTAATAAATTCCCTGACTATGCTTCCTACCAGTTACAAGTTAAAAAACTAATTCCTTGGATTTATTAAGGTCAAATAATTATGTGGGATGAACGTTTTAGCGGTTTAGAATACGTCTATGGGACTGAACCGAATGATTTCTTAGTTGCCGTAGCATCAAAAATCCCCCAAGGAAAAATCCTCTGTTTGGCAGATGGCGAAGGACGTAACGGGACTTATTTGGCAACTTTGGGCTACGATGTGGTCGCTGTCGATGCTTCGAGCGTGGGACTTGCCAAAGCTCAAAAACTAGCTCAAGAGAAACAGGTCGAAATTATTACAATTCATGCCGATCTCGCTGATTTTGTAATTGAACCGCAAGCTTGGGATGGAATTGTTTCGATTTTTTGCCATTTGCCTCCAGATTTGCGGGCTAAAGTCTATCGCCAATCTGTGATTGGTTTGAAACCCAATGGTGTTTTTGTGCTTGAAGCCTTTGCTCCAAAACAATTGCAATACAACACAGGAGGTCCCAAAAACATCGATATGCTTCCTGCTTTATCCACGTTACAACAGGAACTAACGGGTTTAGATTGGGAAATTGCGCGATCTTTAGAAAGGGATCTAGATGAAGGTCGCCATCATAATGGTACAGCCGCAGTCATTCAAATTCTCGGCAGAAAATAAATAATTAAAATAGAACCAACCTGTGATTGATTCTGTCTAAAGAAGATATAGATAAGATTCATAAAGAGGAAAACTGTGATGAACTCTAAGAAAAAAATTGTTTTGGGAATTGCGATCGCTACTTGTTTAGGTTTAATTCCTGCCACATTTATTTACGCTCAAAGCATGAGCCGTCCTGATGTTGTAGCCCAAGCTCCAACTGATTCTCAAGCGCTAACCAGTGCCGAAATCGAAGGCTTGAAGTTTATTCGTGAAGAAGAAAAGCTGTCGCGGGATGTGTACCGTACTTTGGGCGATCGCTGGAATCTCCGCAGTTTCAGTAACATTAATCAAGCAGAGCAGCGCCACATGGATCAGGTGAAGACGCTGATGCAATCCTATGGTATTGCCGATCCTGTTGTTAGCGATGAGGTTGGCGTGTTTACAAATCCTCAACTAACAGCGATGTATACGCAACTGATACAGCGCGGACAGACTTCACTGCCCGAAGCATTAAAAGTGGGCGCATTGAACGAAGAAACTGATATTAAAGATTTGCGCGATCGCCTGAATGCAACTGCGAATCCGCAGATTAAGGCGACGTATGGATATTTGCTGCAAGGTTCCTACAATCATTTGCAAGCCTTTGTCAGACAGCTTGAGCGACAAGGTGGGTCTTATACTCCTCAAGTTCTCTCGCAGCAGGAGCTTACAGAGATTTTGGCTCAGGGACATCGCTCTGGTTGGCGCTAGTTCTCATATCAAGTTGATGTTGCTGTAGAGCCGATCGCCTCAACAATCTATCTCCTGAAGGCGATCGCTACTATTTTGAGTAGTGATTTATGTGGCGATCGCATTAACATTCATCTCCATAAAGGCGATCGCTATTACCATGAGCCGTGATTTCTAGGTGAGCGATAATTTGCCCATACATGAAAGTAGGCTCATAACTCTACTTCTCTTAGCGTTAACTCAATCTCTCGGCGTAATTCCTCACGGTTTGGTAGATAAAGTTGATACTTTTGTACAAACAATTGGCTGTTCATTTGATAGGTTGCATATTCTACCAATAGCTCATCCTTTTGCCGACTGAGAA
>JBAXTW010000024.1:0-46140 GCA_037129985.1 Pseudanabaena sp. ELA645
TAATCTTTCTAGATAATCCCATTTTACCTGCTCTCAAACCTGAGTAGTCACGAAAATTGTAGTATCTACAAGATCATCAGGGACATCAGATTTATGTCAGCAGCCACCAAAAAATATCGATTGATTACCCGTAGCGATTTTGACGGGGTTGTCAGTGCCGTATTGTTCAAAGAAATGGATATGATCGACGAGATCCTCTTTGTCCATCCTAAAGATGTACAGGACGGTAAAGTTGAAGTTTGCGATCGCGACATTCTGAGTAATCTGCCCTATGCGGAAGGCGCTTATATGGTTTTTGACCACCATGTCAGCGAGACGATGCGAATTTACGACACTCCCACCAATCATGTTATTGAAGGTGAAGCGCCCTCAGCAGCAAGGGTTGTTTACAACTACTACGGCGGCAAACTGAAATTTCCCAACATTTCACAGGCGATGATGCTAGCCGTGGACAAATGTGATTCTGCTCAATTTGATATCGAGGACATTCTCAATCCTCAAGACTGGGTATTATTGAGTTTTCTAATGGATTCCCGCACAGGTTTGGGTAGGTTCCGTGAGTTTACAATCTCGAACTATGCCTTGATGATGGAATTGGTAGAAGGCTGTCGGACAGTGCCTATCGAAGAAATCATGCAGATTCCCGATGTAAAAGAGCGGGTAGATCTATATCTGACACAGCAAGAAATCTTTAAGAAGCAGATTCAAAGCTGTGCGGAAGTCCATGATAAGTTGGTGATAATCGACTTACGCAATGAGCCTACTATCTATGCTGGCAACCGCTTTATGGTGTATGCGCTATATCCTGAATGCAACATTTCTATCCATTTGATGTGGGGTAAGCAGCAGCAAAATACGGTATTTGCTACGGGTAAATCCGTTCTCAATCGTACCTGTCCCATCAATATTGGTGAATTGATGTTGCGGTACGAGGGAGGAGGACATGCTAATGCGGGTACTTGTCAAATTGCTAATGAGCAAGCGGAAGAAGTAAAGCAGGAGTTGATTGAGATTATTACGCGGAATAATGTGGTGCAATCAGTGACTTTAAACTAGCATCACAGTAGGGTGCGTTAGCCATAGCGTAACGCACTATCAAATTTTAGACAGTGTGTTACGCTGCGCTAACACACCCTACAAAAATGATTTTTGGTTTCTCTTCAAACTAGAGACTTTAACTTAGAGCGCAAAATCGCCAGAGCTTCGGCTCGATGACTGATTTTAGCTTTGACTTCAGGCGGGATCTCACCGAAAGTTTGCTGAAGTTCGGTTACTAGGAAAATAGGGTCATAGCCAAATCCTCCATTGCCGCGTGAACTATCAGCGATCGCTCCTTTGCAAATACCGATCGCATCGGCAGCGATCGCGCCATCAGGTGAGGCGATCGCGATCGCGCAGACAAACTGAGCTTCACGATTAGGCTGATGATCTAGTTCATATGCAGCCAATTCTTGCAAAACACGATTAATGCGATCGCTATCTGTGTCGGCATACCTTGCGGATAAAACCCCTGGTGCGCCATTGAGGGCAGTTACTTCTAGTCCAGAGTCATCGGCGATCGCCCACTCATTCGTAGCGATCGCCACTTGAGAAGCCTTAAGATGGGCATTCTCAATAAAAGTTGCGCCTGTCTCTTCGACATCAATGTTATCTGGCTTGGCAACAAGCGTTACGCCTAAATCCGCCAAATAAGCTCTAAATTCTTTTATCTTGCCAGTATTGCCACTGGCAATCACCAATTTTTGTAGTTGTGTTTTTTGTAATTGCATCGACATATCAGACATTTTTTAGCCTACAAGTTCCAATCAGAGCCATCGAGTCAGTATTTTTAGCTAAGAACTTCAGCTATTTCAATAACTTGACCGTCGGGATCTTTGACCAAAAAATTTAACGGCTTTTCACTGCGAACTTTGTGCTTGATCCCGCGTACTTGAATTTGCAGCAATAACTGCTCTACGCAGTCACGATTAAAGCAAATATGTCGTCCGCGATCTCGATCGGTAGCATTTGCCCCAGGGACAATATGCAGTTGCACGTTTTTCTTTAGCTGATACCAAGCGCCCTCCATGTCTGCCGAATATTTGGATTTAGCAGTTCGGGCGGCGGCGGGGATATAAATTGGATCGGCGGGTGCGCCCATGCCATATTCATAGCCATAGTAATAATGTAACGGTACATCAGCGATCGGCAGTTTTAGTTCGCCTTCGTAAAAGTATCGCGCTTGATCGAGATTGGACACCATGATCGTATGTACTTTAGGTGCGCTGGTGAGGAACATCCACATGGCAACAGCGTATGCACCGAGCAGCATAACCATGATGCCTTGAGTAGAAAACAGTGACTCCATCGGAAAGCAACTACATATTAAGAGACTAAGCTTTTTAGTTTAACGCAACTGTCATAGGTTTAAGTCACAAAGTACACGATCTGATAATTTACCTTATTCGAGAGTGGTGGGTAGCGCTTCGCGCTGCCCATCCATTTATTTGTCGTAGGGAATATCTGATGGCTTTTTGCCGACTGTGGCGGTAAAGCTCGGAAAGTTTAGTAAGTCATCCGTAAATTTTTCGTCTAAGGTGAGGGCATATTTGCGATCAGACAATAAAACTACGGGAATATGCTCTCGATCTTCTTCATTGGAGGTTAATTTCCGTTTTACTTTATTTGTAAAATACTTTTGCTTAAATTCTTTTATCTGCTTATTACTAATTTGATTTAATCGACCTTGCCGAGTTAACATGTCAATAATTGCATTAATATTAGTACCTGATTTGGCATGACCCATTGTTCTTTTATATTCAACCTCCAGTTTCTGTGAAACAACCAAGTAAGCATTGTCATCATATTTTTGGGGATTAGGGTTAGATTTCATTAGCCACTCAATAAGTCGCTTATACTCAGGATCGAGAGGATTAGAGAAGTTTTTGGCTATATTGTTATCGATAAATATATCTTTTCTAGTCATTAGAAATTTTTAAAGGTTAAACCTACCAAGCATTAAGAGCAATATCCATCGTATCAATCATATATGTCTCAAAAAATCCTTTCGGTGCATTTAAGATTCGTCCATCTTTAGCAAATTCAATTCGATGAGCAATGCTACCATCTTTAATCGAGTTTTCAAAATAATACACTGCTACATCTTCAGGCAGGATTTCTCCTTTGACAATTAGCAATCGCATTCTATTTAGCAAATACTCACTATGAGTTTCAACAATATAGTTTTTGTTTCTCTCTTTAACTTGCTTAACTAAATAATTACCCAAGTTAGCTTGCACAGATGGGTGTAAATGTATTTCTGGCTGAGACATTATTAATGTGGAATTATCTTGCAACTGTAAATCAGCAACGATAATTGGTAAGAACTGACTAACCCCAAAGCCCACATCAGTTAATGATTCCCATTTGCTTTTACCTTTTACTTTCACTCTTAACTCAAACCTACCACCTGACAATTTGCGTGGCTTGACATCATATAAAATTTTTAAGGTTTTAAGTAAAGAAACTAACTCATATAGTTTTTCTGATTGCTTGTCATTCCAATCTAAAATTTGGTCGATATAACCATCACCATCTTTGTTAATCTTACCATTTGATTTTGACTGATAATAAGTACGCTCAGGGTTTGATCTAAAAGAACCAATAAAATTAAATTTATCTTCTATGTATTCATCGTCAAGATCTATTTTCCCATGAATATCGTTGCTTAAAGAGCCAAATTCGTTATTAGAATAATTTACTATGTCATCCAAAGTCTGAAAAGATAAATTCGTTTTATCGAAACATGAGTATCTGTCTATAAAATGAAATCTCGCAACATAATGAATATCGTCTGTTTTCTTAACTTCCAAATATTTATAAGAAGAATTTGCCATACCCATACAATTCAATACTAAAGATTTATTTTTAGTATCGAATTGCCAAAGTGTAGACATTCTATATTTATCATAATCAGTAGATAATTCCAGATCAATTCCTAATTTATTGCTTAAATTATGATTAAATGACGTATCTTCAAATCCTCCTAAATTTGCATAATTTTTATTAAGAGATAAATATAATGGAAAAGAGTTGCCATATGAACTAATACTTTGAATTGGAACTAATATTCCATATATTAGAGAACTTTTACCACTACTGTTTTCACCTGTAAGCAAAGTTATTTTTGAGAAGGAAACATCTACTTCTTTAAAGCACTTAAAGTTTTTTAGAGCTAATCGATGAATTCGCATAATTGTTTTTCTGAAAAGGTTTTTTGAAATAGAGGTTAGTAGGTTAGTAAAAGAAACCTGTAAATGTCCAGATCCCCGACTTTTTTTGTGGATTTGTAAATTATCTTTGCGTGCCTAGAAAAAGTCGGGGATCTTAACTTTTGCGTTTTAAGTTTTCTTATCCCTAGTTACTTAGTTTACATCTGTAATTTTATTATTTAGCGATCGCTATAATTTTAAGTATATCGAAATTCTTCAGGATTTTCAGTAAATTGATAATTTTGTTGCGATCGCCTATGAAATTGAAAATCAGGCGATCGCTTAGCGTTGTAAAATCAAATCATACGATCTGTCAAAATTGCAGTAAAATCGTGAAAAAATCACCTGTCACTGACTACATCAGTTTTCTGCCACGACTGAGAACAGGCGATCGCGTTGCCTATGGTGGTAAACAATGGACGATTGAAGACTTCAGTACCTATGATGATGCAAATGGATATGAAATGATGGAGTGGTTACTTCATTCTCATAGCTCCGATTATTATCTATTGAGAGAAGTCGATCCTGATGTTGATCCTGATGATCTAGAAAACAACATTAATTGGTATATATCCGAAGAGATTTCCGTCGATCGCATTGCTGGAGAACATATGGGTGATGATATTCGATTTGGGCTTTGGGATGCGATGCATAATGATCATGAACCTTATCCCAAATTACGCGCAATGGGACGGCTGTATTATTTTGAATCTAAAACTGAGGGAACTTATAAAAGCGAAGATAATCGCGAATCACGCACTACGTGGGACTATTGGGATGAAGAGCATCTGTGGAATTTAGCGATCGAAGCTTGGCAAGATCGGGAACTTCACGTTTATTCGACCAAAAAAGTTAGCCCAGATGACTTTGAAATGACTGAAAAATCGGCTACTCCTCAGGGTTTAAAGATGACTTCTCCAAATTATACGCAAAAGAGCCAACCCGATCGCACTTGGCAATGGGTATGTGCGTGGGGATTGGTGATTGCTGGCTTTATTTTGATGATATCGGGAGATTGGTAAGTCATGACAACTTCTTTATTTGTTGAACAGCAGTCTACTGGAATCGCCTTTTATATTAATGGGGAATTACAATTTCACAGTGCCGACGAAGCAATTTATCATGAATATTTGGCTATTCCTACGATCGCTTTGGCAGTAAAGAGATTTCCTGATCAGGATTTGCGGGTGTTGGTTTGTGGCGGTGGTGATGGGCTGGCAGTGCGGGATATTCTACGATATTCACAAGTTAGTCATATTGATTTAGTGGATTATTCTCAAGAAGTTATTGATTTAGCGAAACAGGATTTTGCGGCTTTTAATCAAGATAGTTTATGTAATCTAAAAGTTGAAATTCATATTCACGAAGCCTTTGCGTTTCTAAATAGAATTACGCAAAAATCACTGACTGCAAAGGATCTAGCTCACCGTTATCACGCAATTATCTGTGACTTTACATATCCACTCTCAGTTACGGAAACACAGGTTTACTCTTGGGAATGGTTTAATTTACTCAAGCAAGTATTAGTCCCTTCAGGAATTATCGCCACTAATGCGGTTTCACCCGATTTCAATACATTGGCTTTTTGGTGCATTTATCAAACTATCCAAGCCGCAGGTTTTGATGTAAAGCCGATGCAGTTAGAGATTCCCTCTTTCACAAATCATGATTATGGAAGCTGGGGGTTTTTGCTCGCTTCAGAAAAAGAGATTATTCGTTCGGAAATTAGTAATTTAGCTTTACCAGAAGGGTTACGCGAATTAACTTTAGAGGCTTTGCCAGAGGTATTTGTGTTAGAGCAAGCGATCGCCAACTTACGCAATTCCGTACTTCCCCATAAATGCAATTCTTCTCAACTACTTTTCTATTTACTCAATCGTGGGAATAATCATAAGTCACAAATACTAGAATCAGGATTGGAATCACAAAAAATTGATTTTCTAGATTTACCGAAGCAGGATAAGGCAATTCTCAATAGCTTAGCGACTAATGATCCCATGAGCTTAGAATCTTTGGCTCAAGCTTGGCTTAAGCAGTTAGAATCTAATCCAGAAAGCCTGTTAATTCCTGCTCAGCATCATTCCCACACGCCCGAAATCTCTCAAGAATGGTTAGCAAGAGTTAAGCAGTTACTCAATCAAATTGACTTGTCACGCTTAATTACCAAATTACTAGAGCGATCGCAAGAGTTACCTCAAGAGATTGCCAATGATTTGCGAGAATTACAAGCTAAATTGATTGCTTTCCAAAAGCAACTTACACAGGGGGATTCGGTGCAGCTAATTTATGAAAATTCGGCAAATTCTACAAACCGTCCTACCTTTAATCTAAATACAGCAAAAGTAATTGCGATTCTTTCTTTAACTTTACTAGTAGCCAATCTCGCGGCTCCCGATGCTGTATTTGCTAAAGGTTCAACTTCCTATGGGGGGACTGGCGGAGGGGATGTTGGTTTAGGATCTATTGGATTGATGATGACTATAGGCGGAGTTTATTGGCTAATTAATCTTGCCAATACCGAAAAAAGCAAGTGATAATCAGGAAATTAGAAAATAGCGATCGCCTTGCATGGGATCATCTCACACAGGCATCGCATGACGGTTGCCCTCATAGTTGTTTCATGCAGTCTTGGGCATGGGCTGATTTTCGCGAACTCGATGGTTATCAAACCTTTCGCTACGGACTATTTGATGAACATTATCAATTAATTGGCGGTTGTATTTTCTATTTCTATCCCCAACCAAGTTCCGCAAATATAATCTTTGCCCCCGCCGCTCCCATATTGCCACATAATCTAGAAATAGAAGGAATTCAATTATTATTATCCGAAGCAGAAAAAATTGCTCAAAGCTCAAAACAACATGGCGGAGCGATCGCTTTACGCATTGAGTCTTTGTTATCAGAAAAGCCCTCATGGATGGATCAAAACTTTCGGCGATCGCCTACGGACTTGATGCCATCGGAAACGCTCTGGATTGATTTACGCCAATCTGAAACGGAATTACTCGCGAATATGCGCCCAAAAGGACGCTATAACTTACGTTTGAGTTGGCGCTATGGAGTCGAGACTTCTTTTCATAGTGATGATCCAGCAATTCCCGTATTCTTTGATTTATTTTATGAAACTGCTCAGAGACAAGGTTTTTTAAGCGAACCATATAGTTTTTTTATCAGGCTTTGTCAAAGCCTATTTCGAGAAGGGATTGCCGAAATTGGCTTAGCAAAATATCAGGGTGAAACTTTAGTTGCGGTTTTATTAATATATTGGGGCGATCGCTGCACCTATCTCTATGGTGGTCGAAGCGATCGCGATCGGCAAGTGATGCCAGCCTATGCCATGCATTGGGCGGCAATCCAACGCGCTAAACAACGGGGCTGCAAGATTTATGATTTTTATGGCTACAGCGAAGATCCCGATCATGCCTACTACAATTTTTCGCGATTTAAGCGACAATTTGGCGGCAAAGTGATTAAGACTATTGGCGCTCATGATTATTTCTTCTACGATCGCCTAGCCGATACGATCATCCGCCTGATGTAATCTATAGCTGCGGTTCAATCCCCGCCGCACGGAGTTGGGCGATTAAAATTTCATTTTTTTGCCGTTCCTGTTGAGCAATTAATCGTTCCTGTTGGGCAATCAACTTTTCTTGTTCAGATGTTTCCCAGCCTGTTAACAGCAAATTACCATTAGCGTCCCACCATCGGAGCCAAGGCAGATCGGAATTTTGGTAAACTCCTTGCCAAAGCCCAAGTTCCACTCCCAACTCGGCGATCGGGAAATGTCCTCTCTCATTGGCGGTCACTAATTCAAAGTGATTGGTCACATGACGATATAGCTCGATACTTGCTTTCTGAACTTCGTAAATGCCATAAAAAGCAGGACGAATTACCTGCTCATAAATGAAAAACTTACCTGTCCAAGGGGTGCGATCGCGTTCTTCTTTACCAGTACCAGATACAAATTCTAAAATGATGAGAGGGGCAATAAATTCTTGCCAAAGCACATAGGATCGGCGCGACTGACCATCTAAGGTCGGCGGCACATTCGGCACATAAAACCAATCAGGCGCTTCGGCTCCCTTTTCGGGTGGTTCGGTCATACGCCAATAGATACCCGAATCTTGCCCGATCGCATATTGTCCGTCTGGATGATATTTTTGCAAAATCGGCTCAATCGAGTCTGTGAGCAAAATACTTTGCGGATGCTCTTGAAAATTTTTCACAAATGTACCGTCAGATTCGGGAAGTTGCGTATGATCGGGAAGTGTGACGCGATCGCTAGATGGATCTAAGGTAAAAGTCATAGTTTATCCCTTTGCATAAAAAACTTAGCGCAAAATATGCCCAAAACAGCAATCCGAATAGTAAGAGGCGGCTCATCGCACCACCTCTCACTATTTGACTTTTTTATTTGACCTTAACCTGAAAACGAACCAAACCATAGGAATTTGCGGGCGTTCCAATACCAGTCGCAAAGGGCAATGTAGCTGGACTTGCAATCACATCGACAACGACTATCCCATCTGTATTATCAGCAGAAGTAAGATTCGCATTGTTCGTAGGGTTTTTACAAGTGGTGGGAGGTACGGTATTTGCTGGATAAAATTTAGCCTGATCGCTATCAAACAACCCAGTCAAATAACTTGTTGGAGTTATTGTGCTATTTGCGAACACGACTCCTAAGTTACTACCTCCACCAACAACATCATAGGCATTATTCACAAATGTCGTGTTCGGCGGAATTAAGTCGCAAATAGTGACACTTGTAATATTGGTATCGCCAGCAGATAGAAAATAGATGGTGTATTCAATGCGATCGCCAGGTTTGACATCATTGCGAGTAATGTCTCCTTTTAAATAATCGTTTGGAGGGGTGGGACTGATTGGAGTGGTTGAAGTAGTAGATCTCCAGTTGGCATTATCATCAGCCGATGCAACTCCATCGTTAACTGCGGTTGTGATCGGCGCGTCATTAATGGCTGTGATGCGCTTGACTAGCAATAAATTTGGATTTGATGCAGTTGGCAGGGTAACGGGAGTCGGAGACGGTGTGTCGCCATTTGCCGTTACAGGTAAGGCGTTACTATTCGTCGATGTGTCAGCAGTAAGCAGATCGGGAGGAGGAACGGGAATATTTGAAGGAAAGGTAAATCCAGGATTGGGAGTGCCTGGAGCAGTGGTGCTGGTAATTGTACTGGCGTAGACTTGGTTATTTAGAACAGCAGTAGGTACAACCCCCGCACTTGCATAAACCAATCTCACCGTAAAAGTAATTGTTCCTGACGTTCCAGCCGCGAGTGAGTTTAGTCCTGATAGAAGATTGTAAGTTGTTGGTGTAATTCCAGTAAAGGAAGGATTGACAGTCAGCGTTCCAGATGCAGGAGCAACTTGAATCGAAATTGTGGGACTACCAGCAGTAAATGTGGGATCAAGGTTAAAGTTTTCTGTGATTTGCACATTGGGAGCATTAAATAAGCCTGTGTTCTTGACTTGGACTGTATAGGGGATATCAAAGGTAGTGGCATTCACGCGGGTAACAGTACCAGCAGATTTAACAGTATCTATTTTCTCCGAAGTGAATTGACAAACTGCGCCATCACTAACCGATGCAGTAGGGGCAGTACTGAGTTGAGTGGCAACTCCTGTATCCTTATCAATTCGATAAAATCTGCCACCATTGGAATAAGCATAAAAAGTTCCGATTGGATCGAAAAAGGCGGTTCCCCAAGTTTCTGTAACCGATAACGGGCCAGTAGTGAAGTCTCCAGTCACAGGATTAATTTTAAATAGCGTATTGCCGTCAACTCCATATAACTGCCCATCAATGGGGTTATATGCAAAGTCTCCAATATTGCCAGTGCCAGTAATCGGATTCAGAGTAATCTCTGTAGCAGTCCGAGCCGCGATATTGATTTTGAAAAGCTCGTTGCTACCACCTGCACGACTCACATAATAAGAACCATCAGGACCAAAGTCGGCGGCGGTTGGTGAAAATCCAATCGGTAAACCAGTTATCCCGCCTAAAGATACGATCGCATTGTTAGACAGTCGGTACAGAGCATTGGTTGCTGTAACACCACTAGTATTTGAACTACTCGTACCACGAAGGAGCGCATACATATAGTTGTCGAGCGGGTTATATCCCATACCATTCAGTACAGTACCATTCAATGTACTAGATAGCGTGATATCACTGTAAGGACTATTAAAGCGATTGATCAAATATAAAGTACTGTTACTTCCTGTCGCTCGAATTTGGTAGAAGCGTCCGTCACAGACAAAAGGAGTTTGTGGTGCGGCAGTTATGGTGACATCTTCACCTGTGCTGGAAGCAGGGTTATAACTTGCTGTGGTAGTTCCATTTGCCACAGTTCGAGCAGGATCATCGTAGGTTGCTGTCGCGGGGTTTTGGTATGTTCCCAGAGCTTGAGCGTTAGGAATATTAACGTTGAAGTCAATCGTGACCGATTCTGCTTCGGGAATAGTAAATGTTCCCCAACTAACTGTGGCAGCTCCTGTTGCTGGGTTAACGATATTAGCAGGGGTGCAATATGTACCTGATGCACCTGCACTACAAGTTACTGTCTGAGCAGGTTGAGTAGCCGCAAAGGTAAAACCTGAAGGTAATACATCAGAAATAGAAACATTGGTTGCTGATGATTTCAAAGCCGCGTTGGAAACCACAATCTTATAAGTGGCGGTCATATCAGCCGAAGCGGGTTTGACGATCGTGGGAGTGCTAGTCGTTTTAGTTACTCTTAACTGCGGTACACATACGTCACTGCTACTAATTCCAGTACTATCCGATGCATCAAATTGACCTGTAGTCCCTGTTCCCCCTTCTGAAAAGAAGTTATATGCGTTCGTATTGTTCTGCAAACCAGTTTGTCCACCCAATCCACCAGCTAAGTTAGCGGTAATGTTACCAATAATGGGAGTTTTACGAAATACAGCACCGCCGCCGCCGCCGCCGCCAGGTCCATGAGCATCAGAAAAGGTAGCCCAACCACCTGCACCACCATCTCCATTGACTGTAACCGAACCAGGGCTGGGAGGATTAGCAGAAATATATACAGATCCACCAGCACCGCCACCGCCACCGCCATCTCGACCTGTACTTAAGCCAGTTACGCCTCGGACATCAATAGTTCCAGATCCCGCTAGAGAATTGGCGCGAATAATGGCTATACCACCTCCAGCACCGCCACTACTATAAATACCCGCACTACCAGAATTATTTCCATTAATTCCATCAGTTCCATTATCTGCGTTAGTTCCATCGTAATCATTAAGTGGACTTCCTACAGTAAATGCTCTTGAAAGCGATTGACTGCCATTATTGGTTGTGCCAGCGCCACCGCCGCCACCCATAAATAAGCGTCTTCCACCATCAAAGTCAGTTCCTATACCAGAAGAACTAAATTTTTTACCACCATAGCCACCTGAAGCTATTTGGCTGCTCCAAGCACGTCCGCCACGTCCGCCATCTCCGCCATTGGCTCCACCACCACCTCCACTATTCATATCATTTGTATTAGTGGTATTTCCGTCAGTACTCCCTCCACCAGCGTTACCAGGAGCGCCGCGCCCATAACTGCCATCGGGATAGCCTTCGTTCGCGTTTGTGATAATGGTGGGGGCTATGGACGGATTAAAAGTAATACCACTGAGAGTTGCTGAATTAAAGTATTGAATGACATACTTAGGTGTACCCGCCACACCTTCACCTTTAGAGCCATTTCTTGCGTTTGCAGTAGTGTCACCAGTGGGAACTGAGACTGTACGATAGAAAGTACTTGAGTTAGCAGTAGTCCCAGTACCCGATAGTTGGCGACCAGCCCCACCACGAAAGCCCTTTCCCCACAGGTCTAAGCCGCCACCAAAGGTAATTGTCCCAGCCACATCAACGGCAAAGACTCCGCCAACTGTACCATCCCATGCAGGTGCAGTGGTTCCAGAATTCAAAGCCAAACTGGAGTATTGGGGAACGCGAATAATTTGATAACTTTTCTGACCTGTTGTGCTAGTAGCCGCAGCTGAGGTGTAAGAGTAATTTAACCCTTTGTTAGTGCCAGTCCCCTTGATCGTAACCACAGAGCCTGGACCACCTCCACCAGTTACAGCAGTGGCTGTGACATACTCATAGCGTCCAGCATTATTAAATCCACTTGCCCCCGTAGAAGGTGGTGGAGTACTAGTACCTGTATAAGGACTGAAGGGGGATTCATCACCGCCGTCGAGACTTCCATCTCCGTATCTATCTGAGTTGTCTGAGTTAATATCTGCATCTTGCATCTGGATGAGCATCAACATATCACCTACGGTTACAAGAGTTGCTGCACCACTTTGAGCGCCCAAGGTAATCGTAGTATTGGCTATCCCCGCCGTAAGAGTGCCTGCGGTTGCGGCAAAGTAAGTGTTGACAATACCTATTGAGGTGGCTGGACCATCTTTCCCAGGAGTGGCACAGGGGTCATTTCCTGCGGCAAAAACCGCATCGTTCTGTAGATTTAAGGGAATTATCAGTAATGGGCTAGTAACAAATAGGCTGAAACTCAAACAGCCAATCAAAAGCCGTTTAAACAGTTTATTAAGCATTTTGCTTCTAGCGATCGCAACTATAGCGATCGCAACTGCAACGATCGCCATAACTAAGATGAAAAGTAAACTTGGAACTAACATTTTTGGCTTCTCTAGATAACTGTCAAAATTTGAATCTTAAATTTGTTAGATTTAGCTGATTAACTTGCGGATTTAGCTTTCTGGTTTATCGTTGTCCGTCAGGAGACTCTAATTGCAAGTCTGATTCTTGATTTTCAAAGCGAATCTCGACATCGCGGATATCCGTAAATTCGATCTCCACACGGCGATCGCGGGCAAAGTCGATAATTTCTCGATTGGGAGAGATTAACTTGCTTTCACCAAAGGTCTTGACCGTCATTCGTTCGGAAGCAATTCCTTTTTTGAGCAGATAGTTTCGCGCTGACTTGGCTCGCCTAAAACCAAGCTCGATATTGTATGTATCACTAGCTCTAGAGTCGGTATGTCCTTCGAGGGCAATGATAATGGTTGGATATTGATTAAGCACTGATGCCACGCGGTCAAGAACCTGGGCGCTCCTCTCACTGATAAAGTCCTTATCAAGGGCAAAGTGAATGCGGCGCGGCACAGACAACACAATTGGCGCAGGTGGCTCAATTTTGCGGGGAGGAGTCTCCACAATTTGCGGGGGAGGAGTCTCCACAATTTGCGGGGGAGGAATCTCCACAATTTGCGGTGGCGAAGTACAGGCCGGAATATTGGCAGGAATCGGCAACGGCGGGGGAGCAGAGAGATCGGGATTGACAATTTTGGCATTAAAGGCTGGCTCAGATGTGCCATATTTCGGATCGGTTGCGATCGCGCTAATCGTGTCGCCAACATTAATGTTTTTGAGGGTTGCCGCAAACTTGCCACCAGCATCAGTCTTAACCGTAGTCAGATATTCACTGAGGGGTCCATAGGGTAAATTCGCATCAATTTTGCCAACAACGCGATAGAGATCGACCTCCGTATCAGGATCGGCTTTGCCATCAATGTTGACGCGATCGCTACTAAACATCGGAAAAGCATTGGCGAGAAATACGGGTGAATTAATCGCGCCATTGGCGGTATCAACGCGCCGAAAATTGGAATCACGCGGCAGGTTGATGCCGTCACCCATGACAAAATCTTTGTCACCGACATGGCGCAAAGCATTCAAATCAATACTCAAACCCTTGAGCGCCGTAAAGTTATTTTTACGAATTAAGCTGCGATCGCTCTTTGGGTAAGAGGCGATCGTCACACCGCCGCCGCGTTGATTGCGAATTTCGTTATTAGTGACTTGATGATCATTTCCCATCAAGTAAATTGCCGAATAGAGCGTGCTACGCGCATTAAAGAGAATCCGATTATCTTCGATCGCGATCGCGCCATTGGGTTTAAACAGATAGACCCCACTGCCATCGTTGGCACAAATTGTATTGCCCTTGATCCGTAATTTGGCAATTTCACCTTCGAGATAAATCCCGTGGGGCATTCCATCAAAACCATTGTCGGTAATCGCATTTTCAATAATCTGGCTACCTGTTGACCTTACCAATGAGACAATGCCACTGCCCTCATGATAGGCAATTCGATTACGGCGGATGATCGTATCGGTACTATTAAATAGATATACCCCAAAGCCAGAAGTTTGTTTGGGTCTTGCCCCAGTAGGGGTGATCCCTAGCCAGTTTGCCTCTAGGACTACGCCAGTAGGTGGGCGATCTTTATCATAGAAAGGTGCATTACTAGCAGGTTGTTGTTGCTGCGAGATGTCGGGTGGTGGCGCTTGGTGGGAGATGAAAATATCGGCAGTCGGCGTGGTGGTTGGTACGCTCTCACGAGAGTTAAAGCCATAGATACTCAATCCCTTAATCGTGACACCATCGGCGACAATCGTGAAACCGCGAAAAATATCCACTCCATCCGCAGGGGCGATCGCCACAATTGGCTTAGGAATTTTTAATTCTTGAGCAAAGGAACTATCAGCGTCATAACCACCTTGGCTCGTGCCATCAATTACCAAGTTTTCACTACTTAGGTCGGGTAAAGCTTTATTTAAACGAATCGTAGTTTTGTCAGGCGCTAACTTAAATAAAATCCGCGTACCTGTGAAAAGACTAGCAAAGTTAGTTTTTACTTGAGGGCGTTCCAGATCGCTAAGCCGATCAAGCGTGAGGCTACCATTAGTGATCGCGATCGCTTCCCTGAGAGTTAATTCGCCATCAGGTTTTATTTCGCCATCAGCATTACTATTAACGATAATTTGATAAATTTGCGGATTTGGAGCTTTAGGTAGAGTTTGAGCGATCGCAGGAGAGATTACAGCGATAAAGCTAAAACCGCCGATTAATAGCTTCGTAATTCGCAATTCGTAATTTGTAATTGATGTTTTCATGGTTTTTAGCTCCCTCTAATTCTTAATCTGATTAAATTGAGCGGGATCAATCACAAAGCCGCTTTTCTCGGTCGTACTAACTCCCAGCGATCGCAAGAATGCAGTGACCGTATCGCCATCTTTACTTAACAAGAAGTTAAAGGCTGTAGCAAGACGACGATTGGCGCTGTCATCTGGGCTATTAGCGTTACTAGCTTGAGCATTATTACTAATAGCTGATGGAATATTAGCCGCCAATTCGCTACCCAATAATAAACTGACGAGTTGTGATGGTGAGTTATCAAAGTAGTAACTGAGAATTCGATTAGACTCAGCAGTTGGTAATGTGGGCTTATCAGCTGACCGATCAACTGGAGCGATCGCCAGTAACAATGCTTCGGGAGTGATTGGCAGTTGGGTTAACAATTGCGTAGCACCAGAATTAGATACTCGGAACGAGTTGCTAAATTGATTGGTAAATCGACCATCACCTTGACTATTAAATATAAAGTCTGGTAATGAGCTTTCGATCCAATTGTTGAAGCGGCGATCGCTGCCATCTAACAACAGCGCCAATGGCGAAGTTAAAGTGTTTGCACTTGCTAGAGGTATAGGCTCGGTCGTAGCGCTAGCCTGTGCGGTTGGCTCGGTATTGGCAGTGGCAAGAGGCGTGCCTAGATCTAGCAGTTTGCTCATGAGTTGAGTTGGGGAAGCCTCAAAGGCATAGCTCCACAGACTAGAATTTGTCGGCGCAGGATTATTCTCAGGATTGTTATCAACAGAGGCGATCGCTAGTAACAACGAATCCGTTGTCATTGGCAATTGGGTTAACAACTGAGTAACTCCAACGTTAGGAATTTCGAGCGTGTTAATAAACTGAAGATTAAATTGACCATTAAACTGGTCAATAAATGGCAAGTTTGGCAATGAACTTTCGATCCAACTGTTGAAGCGGCGATCACCACTATTTAATAGCAACGCTAAGGGCGACCTTAAAATGTCCGCGCTTGCCAGTGGTACAGGCGTAGTTGTTGCGCTTGCCTGTGTGGGCGGTGTAGTTTGAGAACTTGCTTGTGTGGTTGGTGTAGTTTGAGAGCTTGCTTGTGTGGTTGGTGTAGTTTGAGAGCTTGCTTGTGTGGTTGGAGTAGTTTGAGAGCTTGCTTGTGTGGTTGGTGTAGTTTGAGAGCTTGCTTGTGTGGTTGGAGCTGTAGGGGTTGCGGCGATATTGGTATTGCCATCATCCACATTTAGCGAGACATAGACCTGTGCAGAAACCGCTTGATTATTACCCGTAGTATTTGTACCGATTAAGATGCGATCAGAATTTATCCCCTTCTCGAGTAGATAGTTTCTGACTGCTGTCAGCTTAAACATATCAAGATCCTGAGTTGCCGAAGCAGTTAGGGCTGAACCAGCTTGAATTTCGGTGGTTGAGTTAGGATTACTATTCAAGCGCTCAATCAGGCGATCGAGGGTGGCATAACTCAAGTCAGCGATACGACCGTCATTACTAAAGTTGACTCCAACAGTCGTGTTCGTAGCGGCTCTAGCAGAAGGATTTGTCGGTGCGATCGCGGCATTAGCTTGGAGTATCGGCTCAACCTTCGGTAAGATCGCTTGTAAAAATTCAGATGCAGGTGTGCTAGTTGCCATTCCTTGCAATCTTGTGGCGATCGCATTAAAGATATCGGCGCGACCCGTGAGTGCAAAGCTAATTGGGATAGAATTTGACGAAGAATTTGCTGATGCAACTTTATTGTCAGGATTGCTCGGACTTGCAGCTAGACCACCCAACGAACGTAGGGTCATTTGATTACCCGTAACTCCACGATTGAGTAGGTATTTTCTCGCCGCCATCATCCGATTAGCCGCAACATTCTCGCCCGAATTCATATCGGCAAGGGAACCAATATGTCCTTGAATATCAATGGAGAGATTGTTATATTCCTTCAAGACTGAGGCTAGGTTTTCCAGAATCGCAATGTCGGCAATCGCTAACTCGGCACTATCGCCTTGATTGCCATCTTTAAATGTCAGCGATCGCGCCACATTCAAGCTAATTATCTGAGCCTGTTCAGGCTGTGGTGAAGCTGCTACCTTTTGTGCAGGTTTTGCTTCTTGGGCGACAGGTGTTTGCGGATCGATCGGATCTTTTTGCTGACGTGGTGGAGTCTTTTGTAAGCCAAAGCCATCAAACAATTCGTTGAGCTTAACGGTGATGCCTGCATATAGCCCACCTGCGGAGCGTGAACCACTAAAATCGCGATCGGTATTAATGGAGCCACTGCTATAACCCAAAGCTAAGCGTAAATCAGGAGTTAGATAATAACCAACTTCTCCAACTAATCCCAATTCGCTATATCCTGCGGTGGGCTGGTTGAGCATTCTCGTTTCGCCCACAAGCTCAACGTTATAACCCGCACGATAGGTAACTCGAAACTGGGTCAAGTTGGTATTCGATACGCCCGTAAAGTCTTTGGCGATCGTGGTCGTGCTGTTGCGGAGCGCCAACTTGCCATAAAATTCCCATTGCCAATTAGGAGCATAAATCCCTTCAAGGGCGAGGGTGTGATCGACATAGCCACTGCCGCCACCAATTAGAAGGGATTCGGGAATAATACTGGGATTTTGACGATATTCATATCGCAATAGAGCGTTAAATTTATCATCTTGGGGATCGCGATAGGCTAGCCCTACCTTGAAATTAGCGATCGTACCTAGAGCCGATAGCCCTTGATTAGCGGCTCCTGACTGCTGATAGTTGAACATTACACTAACAGCAGGGGTGAGCTTGCCTAGAGCCGAAGCGGTAAAAACAGTGTTGTTGCTATTGTTCCCACTACGATTTTCAAACTTAATACTTGCCTTCAAGTCTGGATTGTCGGTATATTCCAGCCCAATATTGTAACTATCACCACTTTGGCTAGTCAGAGAGCTAGAAGACTGCCCAACTGCAACAGGTTGCTGAAACTGTGTGCCTGTGGCGGTCGTAGTCGCTGAGGCAAAAGTGCCAAATACACGTTCGTAACCAAATCCTAAGCGCAAACCTGGCATCACTTGCCAACGCTGATTAAGTCCCAATGCGCCCTGAGTGGAGGTCGTGTTGCCGCCCCCGATAACCGAGTAACGTCCCGTCAAGCTTGTGTCAGTGCCGAGTTTATACTCTCCGAGCAAATCGGCACTGGTAATCGAACTTCCTGCTAAAGCACCTGAATGGAACCATTGCTGTCCTAACCTTGCTGTCAAACCTTGAACAATTGTCCAGTCCAGAGACATGACACTGCGATCAGGAATTACTGCATCAGCGCTAGAGGAGAGACTGACCTCATTTTGAGCAGAGAATTTGATGTTTTGCGAGATCGGCACTGATACGCGCGATCGCAATTGCGTAGAGTTGCTCGATAATACGTTCGGAGTTTGCCGATCTTGGCGATCGCGATAGAGTAAGTCAAGATCGAGGAGAATGGAGCCAATATTTTGCTGTAATCCGAGGGTAATTGTCCGCAGAGAGTTATCAACTAAACTGCCTGGAACAGCCTCTCGACGGGGAGTAAGCAGATCGGTTAGAGAAGTTAACGGGCGTGGCGCAATGCCGTTATTATTTTCTTGTTCGTATTGAAACTTCAGACTCGTAGTAAAACCAACTTTAGTATTTAACTGCGTGCCAAATTTAGTTTGACCCGGCACAAAACTAATCGTGGCATTATTTGCAAAACCTGTGTCAGCTTTGCTGTAATAGATTTTGCCGAGGATACCCGAAATTTCGCTGTTTAGCTCAAATCGGAATGCGGAGCCACTCACAGCCCCCACAACTTCTGAATCATTCTCAGAGCGAGCATATTCGGCGGTCAGTTGCGTTTTTTCGGTAAACGAAATTAGGGCATTTGCTCCATACAGGACAAAATTACGAATCCCTTGGCTTTCTTTAAAATAATTTACGGCGATCGAAGTTGGTTTATCCTGACTGCGATTGAGGTGATAACGCAGTTGTCCACCATAGATACTACTATCACTACCACCTTGTTCATTTTGGTAGGTGACGACAACTTGACGACGGAGCAGTTGACCATTATCGCCTAGCTCTGTTTGATAAAGCGGCTGCCGAAATAGCAATGAGCCATTGTCATAGTTGATATCGTAGTCTTTGCCCCGAATTGCTTCTTTGCGGGAAACCACAGTCCCTGCACTAAAGAAATCAACCAACTCAACAAATATATTTTCACTGCCACTAACCAATAATTGGCGCGAGAGAAAATAAGTTCCACTTGTACCATTGGGGGCGATCGTATCGCGTTGAAAGCCCTTACCCACATTGCTGTAAAACCCCGTGATCTGTACATCACCAAGATTAAAGTTGCCTTTAGCGCCATGTAGTTGACGGGAAATGGAAGTATATTGCTGCGATCGCGATGCAAACTCCTCAGTATTAAAGTTGCCCCACATGAAGTAGTCGGGACTTGCACCCTGTACAGGTGAAGTACGCTCAAAGCGTAAATATAAACTGTCGTAGGAGGGGGCAGTTCGAGACGAAGTTGAACTATCACCATAGACAGGATATTGCTCATCACAATATTTTTGCGAACCAAATAGGCTACTGTTACCCGCGCAATCTTGATTAAGGGTGCGACTATTGTTATATGCTCCCGTGACCAACCATTCGCCAACCCGACCTGTGCCGAAAACAGCACCATAGAGATCGACTTGAGTGCGATTGTCGCGATCGGTAGGCAGAAACTCACGCAAACTACGATAAAAATCACTACCTCTTGCGCCAACCCGCAGGTCGATTACACCTGTGACCAAGGAGGGTCGCAAATCAGTTTCAAACTGAACCTGCGTGAAGGTTTCCATTTGAGCGTTTTGCGCTCGGATAATAATCGTGCCTGCTTTCAGCCCTGACTTTAGCTGAGCTGTAAACTTACCTTGCTTAGCTTGAACCTGAAATCCTGGCTGCTCTGGCGAAGCATCAGTACCAATAAACTGACCATCGCTAGCCTGTAAGGTAACGATCGCATCCCAATTGGAGCGATTGCCATTCTCATCCACCAGTTGCCCATCAACCGTGGCGTATGAGCGACCGTCAGCAGGAATGCGTGATTCAAGGGTATTAATCGCTAGCTTGACAGGTGTGCCTCTGACTTTCACATTCACCGAACTCAGAATTAGTTCAGAACCAGCAACTCTTGCTGAAAGTATATTTTCACCCGCTTGCAAAGGTACGCCGTACCAAGTCTGGGTGATTATTTTATTGGCTTCATCTAATTCCGATCGCCCAATTGAACTCGCATCAACCTTCCTGCCATTAACCAAAAGCTCAACTTTGGTATTACTAGGGCTTTGGATTACTACCGTCGCCGCAGGGATATCCATGACTGAGTTAACAGTCGGAGAAAGGATGGTAACTCGAGGAGAATCAGAACTCGGATTAGCTGGAGTACTGGTTGGTGCTGGGGCGGAAGTGGTTTGAGAAACTGTTGGATTTTTAGGAGTTAGAGTAGTATTTTGAGTAGTACTGAGTGGAGCTAGTTGAATGTTTGCGGGTTCACTTTTACCATCTACATTTTGGCTAGATGCAGGTTGAGTCGAGGCGGACTGATTAGTTAATGGAACTTTTTGGTTGACATCTTCACCTTTTTGGGGGGTAGATGCTTTAGGATCGGAGATCGCCTCAGGCTTTACAGGATCAGGCTTTACAGGATCAGGCTTTACAGAATCAAGCTTTACAGAATCAAGCTTTACAGGATCAACTTTTGCAACTTCACTTTTTCCAGTTTCGTTCTGACTAGATAGAACTTTAACTGGATTAACTAAAGGCTCTTTTTGTTTGATTGCCTCAGGTTCTTTGATGTCAGCGCTGACTTCTGAGATTACATCCGCCCTCACCGATGGGGCAATCAGGAGCAACATCACCTGCGGGAAGGCAAAAATTGCTAGTTTAAGAAGAGGAGCAGAAGTGTTTTTCATTATTTTGCTCCGCCCTGTTGGGGACTACTATTAATATTGCTACTAAGCCCACGCGCAACAGGAGTAACACCAAAATTAACTCGATTTAAACTGCCAGGGGCTAACCTCACCAATCGAGATTGACTATTGCGCTCAGCAAAATACAAGTTGGGCGCAAGGGTATAGCCTGGAACAGAAGTTAAGTCGATCACTAAAGTCCGACTGCCAGAAAGCACATTACTTAGAGAATATAGACCATTAGCATCGGTGACAATCCGATTACCATCGTCCATATAAACTACAGCATTGGGAATTCCTGGCTCGCCTGGTTGCTGTTCTCCATCAAAGTTTTTATCGACAAACACTCTGCCGACTAGGGTTCCACAATCAGATAGAATCCCTGGACGGATTCTCAGTTTATGGGATACAGGCCCGTCACGGACGATGGACTTATTATCGCCACGTGTTCCTTGGACAGTAGCTTGATTAATACCAGTGCCACGAATCGCATCGTTGGTAATTTGAGCCGCATAAACAATAGTAAGAGTACGACTGTCTCTGACATTAGGAAGTTGTATTTCTGGACGGAAGACTAGATTTCGACCATTTTTCTCAATGCTCACGGGAATTTGCGATCCGCCAAATTCAGCTTTTACTGAACCTTCCGCATATTGAAATCCTAGTGGCAAGTCATCACGAATTTCAGGCTGACTAATTGTGGTTGTCGAAAGATTACGAATATTTAAGCGATAAATGACAATATCGCCTGGCTGTGCTGCGGCGCGATCGCCTGTTTTTAAAATTTGTAGAGATACCGCATCGCATGATGAGATCGAAAGACTAAACACTGCTAAGCCAAGCCCAACCGTTGCGGCATTAGAAACATCGATCGTACCGTTAACTGAGGTGCTGCCACCTTCTATGGAGATTTCTTTGCCATCCAAAGAAGTCGCTGTATAGCTGACTACATTACCCACTCGCGAGGTGATCGTAATCTTAATCCGTCTACCGCCTAAAGATGAGTTAGCTGGAGGTTTCACAACAAGGATATATACGCGACCGATATCAACTTGACCACGACTATCATCAAACAGGAAGTTAAACTTACCTTGATCACTGTTAGTCAAAAAGAAAGGATTGATATTATAAAAATTCGGATCTAAGCCAATAAATCGATTACTTGCTGACACTTGAGATGGTGGCACAGTCGCGGTTAGAACAGTTGCCGAGCCAAAATCACCGACATCGTTAAGAGGCTCGTATAAACCGACACTAAAGCCAGTGTAATCAGACAACAAACCACCATCACAGGATGTCACCCTACCGAATGGGTCAATAAGTTCTGCTTGTAGCTTTGCCGAATCACCCTTAATAATAATTTCCTTTTTAGGATCATTGGGATCGGGAAAACTGTATTGATACTCAGCCGTATTAAAAATATGGATCGAGGCTGATGTCTGAGCAAAAGCAGATTGGCAGATTTGAGATGCGCCAATCATTACAGTCGCAGCAAGCTTGAAACTGTTTCGCAGAATTTTCTGTTTTGGCGTACAACTTCTAATCTTCATTGAAACAAGTAACCTCAATTGCCTTAAAACATCTCTAAAAATGAGCTAAAAATTATAATTTTTGTATATCTGGCTTGCATGAAAAAAAAGAAGCTAGTCGTTATAACGAAGTTAGTGAACAATCTGTTTGAGATTGCTTTATCTCTAGTCGTTCTTTTCTGAAAATTAGCCGATTCAGTAGAAATCTCTCCCAAATCTACTCATCAAACTTGTTAACTAAATAACTAAGCTTGAGCAATTGGCATCACAAAACTTAAACAGCAAAGATTTTGATCGCCGACTTTTTTGTAAATTTGCAAATTCTCTTTGCTTGCCCAGAAAAAGTCGGAGATCTGGGCATTTACGGGTTTATTTTATAAAACCAAAGTCTAGCGAATGCGGACTTGATAAGTTGCATTGGAAGCTGTTTTTGGAGAAAGAACCTCACCAAATGTCCATCGAACATTGGTATACATAGTCTCAGGTGCATCCTGAGTAACAATTTCACCATTTTGGTTCTTGACACGAATCGTAGGCTTTGCACTGTAGTTCTTGCCACCGTCAATGCTGTAGACCACCTTTGCGCCTTTAACACTGGGTAAGGTTGCGGAATTTAATACATAAACCGAACCACTGGGAATTGGTTGAGTCACAACCAAGTTTTTGATGGCGCGATTGCTAGTATTGCTAGCAGTCACAACGTAACGAATTGTCTCACCAGGGCGGAGGGATGCATTCGATGGAAGTGGAGTCCATTCGGTTTGCCCAGAAGCGATCGCGATAATGGGTCTTCTCTCGGCTGCGAGGAGTAGCTTAACTGGAGATTCTTGTTTTGCGGTCTGAGCGATCACTGTATCACGTGACTGCAAGGTGGCTAGCCCTGGCATCACTCCAGAAAAAGTGGTGGTGGCGATCAAGGCGATCACACCTAAGCCAATCATATTTATACGTTTCATTTGGTTTGCCTGATTTATGAACAATTTATAAATTGAACAATGTGTGAATAGTATTTGGTAAAAGAAGTACTAACTAGGCAAGCAAGCTTGCTCAACCTAGTTAATAAATCAAAAATCAATTATCTACTTGACTTGACATTGGAACCCAAATGTTCCCTATCTCAATGAATAACAAAGTAACTAGGATTAGAAAATCTCATCCTAATTACTCCGTACCGATCAACTACTATTTGACCACACGTTGGAATCTGAAGAATCCAGTCTGACCAGGGGTTAGAGTTGGGACTGAGTCGAGATACCTAGTTACGTTGGGATCTACTGTCGTCACAGGTGTCGCACCGTTAAAGAAGGTGATCACAGCGCCGAAAGTAGCGGTCACAGCGCCAGCAGCATCTTGAGCCACAGTGGCAGTACTAGGCACATTCAAAGTTGTAGCAGCCCAGTTGTTAGGAAGAGTCGCGCCATCTTCAGTAATAACGATGTTCTTAGCATCCAAAATTACGTTGGCACTGCCACTTGCGGGTGTGGAGATGTTTCTGTAAGTAAGTAGGTACTCAAGAATGTTTCCAGGGGCTGGAGTCTTATTAATAGAGCTAAATACGCTCTGATCAAGTGCAACTGGAGTAGTTACTACTGCGGGACCAGTTCCTTGAAGAACGCGAGATTGCTTACGGAGATCGTACCGCCAACAGGAATACTGCCAGCACCTAGTGCATCTCCTACTGGTGGGAGGGTTCCAGGGACTGCGGTATTAACGGCAGTAATAAATGCAGTATCATTCGTATCACCACTCACAGGTAGTAATACACCATTTCCAGGTAAGACAACGCCATTAATTTCGGTGACATATACACTTACCCCCAAAGATGGACCAGCGCCTCCAACAGGTCGTGTAGTTGTCCCAAGAGTAGCAGTACCTGGTGTAATAGTCGCGGAAGTAGGAATGTGCAGAGCCGTGCGATCATTACCAGTATTGGTAATAAGGAAGCTGTAATTAACAAAATCACCAGTAGTTACACTACCGCCGTTAACGTCGACCGTTCCTGACGAAACGACAGTTACACCAGCTACCTCAGCCACTGTTGCCGTGACTGGGTTAGATGTGGTGCTGATTTCCACACCAGGATTATTTGGATCTTCGTATCTACCTGTGGCAGTGTTATTGATCGCTGTGCCAGCCGCAGTTAGAGGAGTAGCAACCTGTGCTGCTGCGGTGGGTGGCATAAGCTGCCATAAGCTGCTCACTGACAGGGTAGCCGCGAGAAGGCGGCGCATAACAGCGTCCTTCTTTACCATTCTTTGCTCACTGGACTTCTCGTTCGGATCAGGATGATGCATTGTACTCCTCTCTTTAAATTCTGTTTAAGGTTAACTGTTTATCAAGAAACAATTTTAGCTATACTTCACAAATCAATGCAATCACCATAAACCTTGGTAATTGACAAATTGATACCATCTTTCAAATCCTACCCTATAGAAGCTTGACTTTGATCTTTAATTAACAAGTATTTTCCAAGAATTCATAACAAACATTGGAGATGCTGACTAGGAGCTATTGTCTAGTCAAATATGATTGTTTGTAACTTTAAAAAACAGAAAAAATTTCATATTTGCTTGATTTTTTAGGCCACATATAATTAATGTAAGTCCGTAAACATGATGCCCCTAAATAATCATAAATTGCCTGTAAGCCATGACGCGAGAATAATCTAAAGTTATTTTATGTTTACGATCACCATTAAAACTAGCAGCTTAAGGTAGCTTGGGATACTGGCGAAAGTTCGGTTTACGCTTTTCTAAAAATGCTTGCTTACCCTCTTGCGCCTCTTGGGTCATGTAAAACAAGAGAGTTGCATTACCTGCTAATTCTTGAATCCCAGCCTGTCCATCACAATCGGCATTAAATGCAGATTTCAGACAACGAATAGCGAGAGGACTTTTATCTAAAATTTCCTGCGCCCATTGAATTCCCTCTAATTCCAATTGTTCTACAGGCACTACTTTATTAACTAAACCCATTTCTAGAGCCTCTTGAGCATCATATTGCCGACAGAGATACCAAATTTCTCTAGCTTTTTTTTGTCCGACGAGTCGAGCCAAATAGGATGCGCCAAAACCGCCATCAAAGCTACCCACCATCGGTCCTGTCTGTCCAAAGATGGCATTATCGGCGGCAATAGTCAGATCACAGACCACATGCAACACATGTCCGCCTCCGATCGCATATCCCGCAACTAAAGCAATTACAGGTTGGGGCATCGTGCGAATTAGCCTTTGTAAATCCAGCACATTTAAACGCGGCACACCTGACTCAGAGATATAGCCACCATCGCCACGCACTTTTTGATCGCCACCTGCACAAAAAGCATATTTACCATCCTCGGCCGGGCCCGCTCCCGTTAATAAGACCACCCCGATCGCCACATCTTCCCGCGCATCAGTAAAGGCGGCGATCATTTCAGTGATAGTTTTGGGACGAAAAGCATTACGCACTTGCGGACGATTGATCGTAATTTTTGCCATGCCATCGGCTTTGTGATAGAGAATATCTTCAAATTCGGCGGCGATTTGCCAATCGGTCATGGGTTTGGATGGGAGAGGTACAAGATGACATTTTATCAGGTGGGCGATCGCGATTGACTTACCATCAGTATTTGAGGTAGGTTACATTTGCGAAAATTAATGCATTTTGTATTTAAAAGAAATTTATGGGAACTTGGTTCGTTGACTCCTTTGGAAACGATAACGCTTGTGACTGGGCTGACGGACTTGAAGAAGTCAATGACCTTTCATTAGTTGAAGATACGCTCAATGCAGTCCTTGCTTTTGGGAATGAATATGTGGAAGCCCCAGAAGCAACTGCGGCGATCGCCGCGATCGAGGTTATTGCGCGTTTGCAAGGCAATTGGGGCGAACGTAGTGCTTATTCTTTAAATACTGATATGTGGGTAGAAGAACATAAGTTGCTTCAACCATCCCCAGATTTAGTCCAGAAAGCCCATTTAGCGATCGCCAGAATTATTGGCGAAAATTCTGAATTAAATGAGCTATGGCAAGAAAGTGATGAATACAATGCTTGGCTCGAATCTGTCTCCGAGTTAAAGAGTCGGGTAAATTTATAGAATTATGTCATTCTTTGATCGGACTAGTTTTGCTTTTAGCGATCGCCTTTTGTTGATTTTTACCCGTTAAATTCAGCGCGAAATTTTCAATACTGCTATACAAACCACTGGGCAGAATCCAGATCAGGTAAGCCGCAAAAATTGTGAGCAGCGATCGCTGTGGTTCGTAAATTAGGATTTTCCAATTAGTCGCCAAGGCGCGGTTAATCAGTTGCACTCCCGCTTTACCATCTTTGTTGCGAACAGCCCGACGAGCGAGATAGCGTAATTGGTAAGCTCTAGCGAGAGATTCCCATTTTGCCATGAACTCTGGGGCATATTCGCGGGTTTTAGCGATCGCTTTTTCCCAAGAGTCCAACTGCTTCATCATGTTTGCCGATAGTCCGCCCGAATTGACGCGGTACAATGTCAGAGCATCAGGAATTCCTTCAATTTGCCATTTGGTCGTCAGCGCAATCCTGATCCAGCATTCAATATCTTCAGACTGGCGAAAGCGATCGTCAAAATAGAACTTCTCATCCGTACCGTAGAAATTAGCAATAAATTCAATATCAGCAAAGACGGCTTTACGAATTACTGGTACTGAGCCATTGCTAATCGGGTTGCGACAAAGGACGAGTTCGGGGGTAATGTTTTTGGTTTGGGGAATTTGAAAATTTCCAAGGGGGCGGCTTTCATCGTCTATAAATTCGGAACTACAGAAGCTGACACCGACTTGGGGATTTGCGTCTAGATGCTGTACATGAAGTTCGAGTTTAGGCGATCGCCAGACATCATCGGAGTCTAAAAATGCTAAATATTCCCCCTGCGCTTGACGAATGCCAGTATTTCTAGCTCCCGCAAGTCCTCGATTCTTTTGATGGATAATTTTGATACGCGAATCGGTAAAGCGATCGCAAATTTCGATACTTCTATCCTTCGATTCATCATCAATCACCAGTAGTTCAAAATCCGTAAAAGTTTGCGCTAAAACAGAACTAATGGTTTCAGCGATATACTTCTCAACGTTATAAACGGGCATGATTACGGAAACTTTGGGCATGATAAACTCTCTTAAAATGGTGTACAGTTGCCTTATTGTAAAAATTGGGTTTGCCGCCTAACGAACGATGGATTTGAGCGGACTTGATCGCAATCCCGTTCATAAATGCTTGAATTTCTGACATATAGCGTTTGGATGCTGAGCCACAAAATCTTTATGAGCATCAAGCAGAGGTGTGTAGGCTTTTGGCTCTTTGCTAAGCTCAATCAAAATCGTTCCCCCACAACACTTATTATCTGTGAGTCCTACGGATGGAAAACTGCCAAGATGACTTGGAGCTATGCTAGGAAGACTTGTAGCACATTTTTCAGATAGTTGGGTACACATAATATGAGCTTTTGGAACAGACTGTAAAACACCTTGCATGATTTCATCTTTTGGATTTTTGTGAAGACTTCTATCAATAGAAAAAATAACTAACTGAGGCTTTACAAGATCAGATAAACTTTGAGCAAACGCCTGACTATCAGCACCTGCACCAGGTCTGCCACCATGATGTGGAAAAACTAAAACATCAGCTTGCAGGTCAGTGCTTTCACCAATTAGATTGTTCAAACCAGTTTGATCTAGATCTCCAGCTAAAATCGCTACTCTTCGCTCGTTGTAAATCAAAGATACAACTGCTGATAAAGTGTTAGCATTCAACCGCTTACCATTAAGGTCTTTCCCCCCTACACCTATGATTGCTAATTCAGGAGAAGGCGCAAGTATTTCGATTTTTACTTCTCCCACATCAAGCCGACCTGTAGTTGTCATTGTCAGGTGAGGCAATACATGTACACCATTATGTTTTCGTGCATCTCCCAATGCCGAACATACATCTTCCCAAATATCAGTACCTCTTAGCCAGTCAGAGTTAAGGTGTACATTATTAACTTTTATATTTAATAGTAGTTGCGGAAGACCTGCAATATGATCTTGATCTGCATGAGAAATCAAAACATGAGAAATCTCAGTGATAGCAAATTTTTTTAATGCTTCCATCAATATATTCCCTGGGGGACAATCAATCAGAACGACACCATTCGTATCTCTCAGTAACGCACAATTACCATGTCCAACATCAAAAATAATTAGTTCAGGAAGACTCATTCATTTACCTCTGGGATAGGCGCTACTTCAAAGTTGGTAAAATACAAATCTTCAGGATTTCTAGCCCCGCTATTGACATTAGCAATGAGGCGAGTTCCAATCGCAGGTTCAAACTCTAAAATCCACTCGCGAATTAAAGATGATGGTAAGCGTACAGCTTTATTAGGATTCCAACTTGGAATAATAACATCTACGACATCTTCGCGGGATTCTTTGCTAATATCAACAATTCTTACGATATTTCTATATGATTTTCTGTTAGTTGAAAAAATACCATTTAGCTCTAACAAGCAAAACTTAATCCCTTCTTTTATTGTTGATGCAGATACATTATCCTTGTTAAGAAGTACAGGTATTTTATGTCTATACTTTCTAATAGATACATCATTATCCATATCATAGAATTGTGTATCTAGTAAGGCTGGTATTTTTCGATCATATAAAGTAGCAACTAGATCTGAACCATAAAAATCAGCAATACCAGATTTACTTAAGCGATGATCACAGAGAACTGCATAAGTATCTTCAGGAATTCGAGAGATTAACTCATCGATCTTTTGAAAAGAAACATCAACAATCGAAAAAGGTTCGTATCCTGCCTCTTCAATTTCCCATTCAACTGTTCTGGCAAAATCTTTCTCATCATCAATTACAACAATTTTATTGTTGCCTTTCTCCTTTATTTCTGAATGATTTTCAGTTGTCATATACGCTCCACTAATGGTAATATAATTAAAAACTCGGCTCCTCCCAACTCACCATTAGGAATAGCGGTAATTTGACCTCCTAAGTCAGTTACAGAGTCTTTCGTGATAGTTAAGCCTAAACCCGTACCTCCAAGGGTAGTAGATCGTCCTGGCAGCCAAATTTCGTCTAGCTCAATCCCTATAATACCAGAACCATTATCTAAAAAACGCAGTTCGAGATGAGATGACAGTAGTTTTGTGCTGATCGTAATTTGACGTTGCAGGCTATGAGAAGTGTTGAAATTAAATGAATTAAGCGAGTTAGTTACAAGATTTACTAAGATTGCTTCTAAAAGAGCAATATTGCCGCGCACTAAGGGTAAATCATCAGAGAAAGATTTTTTGACAGCAACTTTGGATTCTTCTAAAAAAGGATTAAACAAAGTGATTACACCGTCAATTACTTCATGAACATCAACAGTAGTGGATTTACGCTTGGCACGTTTTAGTAAATGCAAGGGGAATTTCGCAAAACTTCTTAGCGATTGAGCAGATCTTTGAAGGATTTCTACAGCTTCGCCTATAGACTTAGCATACTTTTCCGCCAATAGTTTTCGTCCTTGTTTGGCAATCCTATCGGTAGACCTCTCAATTAAAGTTACTGGCTTGTCTGATTCATGAGCGAATAATGCTGCTGTTGTACCCGCTGTCGCTAGACTGCGATAAAGTAGAATATCTTCTTGTAGAGACTTAGTTTCGCTTTCCTTTATTTTTTCGTAGTTTTGAATCACTCTAAGTATCTGTGTACGTGATGCAGAGGGGATTTCTAGTGCAGCAATCGTCCTTTCTACTTCAATCTTTGCTTCTTCTACATTTTGACCGATATTTCTCTTTGCTTGCTCTCTTTTTTTCTCGGATTCTTTCAGCCGAAAATCTCTTACCCAATCCAGAGAATCAACTGCAAATTTTCTTAGCTCTGAAAAAGCTTCATTTTCAATCAAGCCTAAACGATCAGTTTTCTGAATCAAGAAGTCATTGGGATCGATAGTGGTTAATCTCCCAATAGTTGTCCCTGTCGAGGGGCGAAATTCGGGATCTCTAGATCTTAGCAAGTTAATCCCTAACCAGTCGTTTCCCAAATCACCATATGGCTTGACTCGTATTTCTCGATGATATAGATGCACACCACCAAAAACTTCGAGCCAATTTCTAATCTCTGTAACAGTACCTATTCGTTCTCTGCGAGTAAATGACTGTGGTTGTAAGACAAAGAACCAAATTTCAAGCTTTGCTGGTACAGTTTGGTAGCGATTTTCTGTTTTTGATATAGTTTTATGCTCGTCTTCAGCAATAGTATCACCTTTCCAATCTATTAACCTTGCGCTAGCTTCGCCTTCATCATTCAAATAGGCTTCAAGTTTATACTCAGCATCATCAAAATAAGCATTCTGAACTAACTTTTCTAACTCGGTAAAATCTGAGCTAATTAGTTTTGGTCGAAATCCAGTTTCACTGTTGAATGGATCAGCTAATAGTAGCAACTCTCTCGCTAATCTTTGTGCTTCACGCTTGCCAAGCCTAAAACTTAAGTTTTTAATAATAGTATCAGTACCCTGTGGATAGTGCGTTTCACTTTTTTCGCAACTTAGACTAACATCCTCCACTACCTTTGCGTTAGAAAAGATATCCCAATCTATATGTAAAGAATACTCATATCCAATTTCAGCAGCAGGTCTTGTTTTAAGGATAACATGAGAACCTTGCCGTAGCGCAGCTAACCGGCCCAATCCTTTGTCTCCTACAGGTAATCTCCCTAGCTTTGTAGGTTTACGAGCAGCTTTTTTTGAACGACCAATAACCAACCATCCATCAGTAATGGAATTCAAATCCATTCCAACTCCATTGTCTGAAACAATAATTGTTCCACCAACGGTATCTGTATCAATTAGTTCAATTCTACACTCAGTTGCATCAGCATCATATGAATTTTTCACTAATTCCATGATACCTTGGTCGGGATTTGGAAGTAGCTCTTCCCCCAATCTGCTTAGAATGTCTGGAGAGAATTTGAAATTCACCATAAACTACCTGTACCAGTTGGATTAATGAGAAATACTCATAATTGGGTTAGTTACATATTATCTTGTAGATTACAGGATAAATATCTACCTACACAATATAAATATTGCATAACAAATTAGATAAAGCAAGCAATAACAAGGTGTGGCGGGGATCTGACTAATTCTTTAACATACCAAGTAACCATTTCACATAAGTTCCCAAAAGCGTCAAGAAAGTACGGCGTGGCTCTTTGAAAAATATGCGCCAATTGGAAGCGATCGCCCGATGCATAAAGTCTAAACCAACCTTGGGTGGTAAATTTAAACGAAAAGCTCGCCGCGCTAAATAACGCAAATGCACTGCCCTCGCCAATGCATAATGTTGTTTGACTAGATCGGGAGCATATTCCCTTGCGCGATCGATCAATATATCCCAACCTGACTCCATCCGATATAGTGAAGCCGACAGTCCCGCAGGGCTGGCACGATAATAGACCAAAATGCGATCGATTCCTTCTATTTGCCAAGGTGGTAAACCTTGACGCTGGTGACAGATCACCCGAAATAGCCATTCTAAATCCTCAGAATAACTCATGTCCTCCGCAAAACCTCCTACTTGAGCAAATACCTCGGCACGCGCAACGGGATTAGACATCGTAGAAGTAGGATTTTCGTAGAGGAAATCTTCGGGCTTGAGATGGAACAGGCGAGAAGTGGAGACTTGTCCTGTGGGTTCACCATCCAAAGTCATAAATTCCACTCGACTGAAACTGACGGCTAAATTGGGATTGGCTTGAAAATGCTCGACATGGGCGACTAATTTGTCGGGAAACCAGATATCATCGGCATCAAGAAAGGCGATCAAGTTGCCTTTGGCTAGTTTGATACCACGATTGCGGGTAGCGGATACGCCTTGATTAGGGTGCGAAAAAATTTGGATACGGCGATCGCCCAAAGCATATTGATTGGCAATTTCTAAGGAGCGATCGCTAGAGCCATCGTCAAGAATTAGTAACTCGAAGTCCGTAAATGTTTGATTGAGAACCGATTGGATGGTCTGATCGATAAATTTTGCCGCGTTGTAGGTGGGCATGACTATGGATATGGTGGGATCGCTCATGGTTTTACCTCCGCTTGGGCGATCGCATTTTCCGATCGCATAATTTTTGGCATATTGCGAGTTACACAAATCGAATACATCGGTAAAGCAATCCCATGCGCCAAAAGCACCGCCGCCGCTACGCCGATAATACCCCAGTTAACACCGATGAGGAGCGCGATCGCAAAGAAAGCGGTAAAAAATGCATTCCAGCGCAGATCCCAATTGGGTTTGTCGAGCGCCCATAGGACTCTAGAAGCGGCATTGGCAAAGGGGCGAGGGATTGCGGAGAGACAGATTAAAATTAAGATGGGAATTGCGGGGAGCCATTTTTGACCGAAGATAATTGGCACATAAAATGGAGCGAGAGTTGATTGTAAAAGGACGAGCGGGAACACAATCCAAGCGATCGTTTTGAGGCTGCTAAAGTATCGCTCTTTAAATTGTTCGGGATCGGAACGGGCGGCGCATAAATGGGGAAATAGGGCTGAATCTACGGCGTTGATGGCGCTCATACTGATTCCTAATCCTGCATTAAAGGCGAAGTAATAAATTCCCAAGGCTTCCACACCGAGAAATCGTCCTGCAATTAAGTAATCGAGATTATTTCTAAGGGTATTCATCAACTTCACACCCAAAACACTGCGCCCGAAGCGCATAATTTCTTGCCAATTAATCAGCGTAAATTCTCGCGATGGTCGCCAAGGATTATTGACATAATGGACAATTACCCAGATTGGCGCAACGATTACCTTTGGCAAGACGATCGCCCACATTCCCCAACCGAGAAAGGCTAAAATAATCGTCAAAACATTATCGATGGAAACCTGTAAACCATTGGCAAGTGCCATCACATGAAGCCGATTCTCGCGCTGAGTTAGGGAAGCCTGTACGAGGGAAATGGGAATCATCAGATAAACCAAAGCCATGATACAGATGGGAAGAATAATCTGATTGTCTTGATAGAACAGGGCGACGGGGACAGAAATTAGACATTGAATAAGAAATAAAGCCCCACAGACAATCCAGTTCAGACAATATGCGGTTTGACAAAGTTGTTTTAAATCGCTTTCATCGGATTGAATTAGTTTGTCCCAAACTCCATTTTGAGTGAAGACATTCACAAATTCATTGGTTGTTAGCACCAGCGCCGCCAGTCCATAATCGTATTTTGAGAGCAGTCGCGCTAACACGACCGTAGCCGCCAATCGCGAAATCCGAATAAATAGCTCTGATAGTCCTAACCAACCCAAATTCCGCAAAAAACGACTGGCTAATTTCTGTTTGACTTTATCGATTAGTTGCCCAATAGCTGACATAGCAATTCCTCCCATGCGGTTAAATGTTCATCCCAAGCGTTAATCGCTGATTCCCTCCCCTTACTGCCCCAACCGCTGAGTTCCTCTGGAGTCATCTCGCAAACTTGGGCGATCGCTTTAGCTAAGGTCTGGGGATTAGGCGATTTGACCAACAGCCCACATTCCTGAATCTGTTCGACTAAACCATCAGCCGCACTAACGATCGCAGGTTTACCCGCCGCCCGTGCTTCTAAGCATACATTACCCCAAGGCTCCCAGCGTGAAGGAATTATGACTACATCACAATCATTCAAAAATGCGGGAACATCCTGTATTTTACCAACGAATTGAACGCGGGAATTTCCTGTTACTAATTGTTGCAATTGGGCTTCGTCAGCGCCATAGCCAGCGATTTTTAATTGGAAATCAATATGGGGAATTAAATTCACTGCTTGCAATAAAATATCAAATCCCTTTTGTTCTTCAAAACGACCATAGGCACAGAAAGTTAATGGTTTGCTCATCAGTTTAGGGGGGAGTTCGAGAAAGCGATCGCAGTTGAGGCTTTGTTGAATAATCGTTAACTTAGGCGATCGCACTAATTTGTATTTTCGCATCCATAATCCTTGGGCATGGGAAACTAACAACAGGCGATCGCAGCACCAATGACAAAGCTTGAGCATCAGTCGAAATCTCTTAGGATGATTAACTTTGAGGCGTTCAAAAGATTCTGAATAATGATGATCGAGAATGACAAGTTTTGCTTTGCCTTTGAGAAATTTGAGCGCTAATAAATTTGGTAATATTTTCCAAGAACAGGCATCATGGATGATGATAATTTCAGGTTGGAGATTTTTGATGCTGGCTCTAGCACGGTTTAAAGGGGCGATCGCAAATTCAAATTTTTCTTGTAAGCGCGAATTCATAAGGCTATTAAGACTGGTCTTAACTCCCCCCATCCGTTCATCACTAAGTAGGTTCAATATTTTCGGTTTCATAAATCTAGTTCCATTTATTATTGAATAATTTTTACTTTCTACTTTTTACTTTCCCCCAACACTTCCCATAGCAACGCCTCCCATGCTTTGAAATAATCGATCGCACTGCTTCACGTCCATTCTGACCCCAATTGACTAAAGTTGCATCAGGGAGATTGCTGATTTGGGCGATCGCTCAGTAGTTTTAATACTTGATTTTCATAGCGAGATCCTCACATATTTTTTATACAGCAATCCTAAATCATTTGTGACTGGATAACGATGGTTTTATTTTACAATCGCTTTACAGTCAAAATTTAAGTAAGAATATGCTAAGGTCAGGGAATCTTACATTCTGTTTTTTGCAAGCTTAGGAGATTTACCATGCTGGCTAAGTTAACTTCCAAAAATCAGCTTACTCTTCCGAAAAGCATTACAAAGGCGATCGGCGATTTGGAATACTTTGATGTGAAGGTTGAAGGTGGGCAAATTATTCTTACACCTGTCAGGATTCAGCGTAATGATGGAGTACGTTCTAAGCTGGCAACTTTCAATTTAAGTGAACAGGATATTGCGGATGCTGTGGCTTGGGCGCGTAAGGGATGAGAGTTTTGCAAGTAAGCAATTACCAATCAATTAGCAAGAGTATAAGCAATGATCACTGTAGAAACAATCGTAAATGAATTAAATTCATTGCCAGAGCCTCTATTAGCGGAGGTACTCAGCTTTATTCGGGGTGCTAAAAACAAATTTGTGCAACCATCTCAACAATTAGGGTTTCAGCGTGTTGCTGGGTTGAATGAGGGACAAATCTGGATGAGTGATGATTTTAACGAGCCTTTACCAGATGAGTTTTGGTTAGGGGATGATCTTCTGATCAAACAAAAAGTCTGAGTCAATGTAGATCCTACCTAACAGGTAGCTTGCGAATGCGAATACTCTCATCTTGGATTGTAATTGCAGAACCTTCTTGTAAGGCTTCTTCTATTTGAGGCAATACATCTAACAGTTTTTGGGTTACGATGTCGGGTTTGGCTGATGAGAGGCGCAGGGTGATTAAGCTGGGCTGACTGTATCTGCTAAGTGCTACTAGCATTGAGAAGTCTAGATCTTGAGTCAATACAACCCAGTTTTCAGTTCTGGCAAATTCTAAGATATTGATGTCTGGTGCGTTGGCAGGTAAGAATTCTGAGCTACGCATAATTTCATAGCCTTGTTTTTGCAAGTCTGCAACTGTTTTGGGTGAGATATGAACATCTGCAAGTAAACGGATATTTTTCACGCGAGAACACCGTGAGTTTGATCTGAGACTGCCCAAGCTGCATAGTTGAGAACTTGTCTGATGTCTTCAAGTTCTAGTTCAGGATAGGCTTCTAAAATTTCTGGAACGGATAGGTTGCTGGCTAAGAGTTTGAGAACAAAGGCTACGGTAATCCTCAGTCCTCTGACGGTGGGCTGTCCGAGACAGACATCTGGTTTAATGACAATTCGCTCTAGTCCTGTAGTTTTCATTTTTGTTTCTCAACGATTAGCTTATGGTTGCTTACGGCGAATAAGTTTTATATTAGGCGATCATCGCTTAGTTCATTTACTCAACACCTCATTGCGGTTAATATTTAGAATTGTTATTCCAATTAGCTTGTAGTAATTTGAGAGTTTGAAATACATCTAATTCTCCCGTCTTCAGATACTTTTAAAAAAGTCCCAAAAACTTCTTTCCTTTATTTTGTTCTTTTTGAGCAATCTCTAAATTATTGTGAACGACTGAATTATTGGGGTCAAGTTGAAGCGATCTCACTCGTATTCAACTCCTCAGCAACGCTCGAAATCCTGCTTGAGTAATACCAAAACACAAAGTAAAAACGACAGATAATTATCGCAGAGCCAAACCCTAGTCTAGTGTGTAAAACATTATCTGTCGCCCTACCGAAGTGATTTGGTATAAAATGCTTCTCTACAGTCAGTGCTTCAAAAATTTCTTGCTTTTGCCTCACAGCGAACGAAGCATTGATGACCCAGAATGACCTTGAAATAGAGTTTTACAAAAGGCTAAGCTAAGGAATCTTAAAGTCTACAAGTCTGCAATCGTAAGTAGAGCGCGATATTTTGCGCGCCCCCCCCCAGTGGTAATTCTTTCCAAAATCATGTGGAAAGGGACAAGGAATGTGCCCATTAGGTGCAGAGGTGTCAAAAGTTAATTCGCTTTCGGTCTGCCAATTAGCATTTGTCTTTATTAAACTGAAAAAGCCTTTTTTTTTCCATCCCACCTCTTCACCAAACTTGTCCCACTCCCCTAAGGAGGTAGGACTACCATAATCCTGCCAGATCTTCTTCTGCACGCTGAAGCCAAACCGGCCCTGGCTATGCTTCACCCAAAGTTGATCAATGGTGCGTAGATCTGTACAGGGGAAGTCTTTAATGTGTTCAACTGTGAACGCATATGGCTGGCCCGCCCATTTACTCATAAGCTTGGTTGTTTCCTCGTTTGCTTCTTTCCACTGCCCCGCTTTCAGCAAATCCTGCAGTCGCGTGTAGTCTACACCTTTCTCAGAGGCAAGTTCATTAGCGCTGGATGTTTGAGCCGCCTGCCGTCTTGGCATTTTCTCCCGTCGTTGCTGCTCCAGCACCCGTTGCCGTTCTAATTCTTCCTGTCTCAGCCTTTCTGCCTTTACCTGCTGTCGCTTCAATTCCTCGGCTTCCTGCCGTTGTCGCTCTACTTCTTGCCTTAGTTTCTGCTGATATTGAAGTTCTGTTTGCTGAATCAGGGGTTGTTCAATATGAGTAATATCTTCATCCTTTAGTTCTAGTTGCTGCTGATAAGTCTTTAGACTCTTTAGAATTTGTTGACTGAGTGGATATTCTGCTTGAACAGCCCTAGAAAATTCTTGCCTATAGCGTTCTAATTTGGCTTCGTACTCTTTCTGCTCTTGCTGCCGTTGTTGCTCTAATGCTTGCAATTTCTCCGCTTCAGTTAGCTGCTTTTTTTTGGTTTGATAATCTAACTCAGCTTGATCAAAAATTGGCTTTGAAATTCGAGCCGCATCTTCAGGCTTTAGCCCCAAATCTCTTTGACGATTTTCCAGATCTTTCTCAATTTCTTCGTTAAAAGGATAATACCCCTTTTCTACCAACCTAGTGAGTGTCTTCTTGTATTTATTCAGGTTCTCTTCAACTCTGCTGTAAGGCTCATAGGCACGAGTTTCAATTTCCTTCGCTTCTTCTGACGTTAGACCCAGCGTTTCTCCAAGTTCATCTAAAGTGTCTCGTTCTACGATAGAAATCATGCCATCCGAAAGAACTTCCTCAACTTTTTGGAGATAACGTTCGCGGTTTGCCTGCTTCTGTTCAGCCAGCACCTTTCGCTTTGCAAATAACTCTTGAGCGACTTTACGGATCCCTGTCGCCACATCCAAAAAGGCTTCATTGGAATTTGTCCAAGTGCTAATCGCTTTTGCATCCTTAGGAAAAGCTTGGAATTTAGCAAACGGCAACCACGACCAATCACAAGGCTCTAATATAACTGGAACAACAATGGCTTCCCCAGCTTCATGTCGCTTTATCGCTTGGTGTAACTCAATTTTGAAGCAATAGTCTGAGGCAACAAAGTCAGGACTCACCAATAATAGGATGATGTCAGATCTGTTCAAGTTGTCATCAATCTTATCTGCCCACTCCATTCCCGCTTGAATTTGACGATCATGCCACGATTCAATCACCTTCTGCCATTTAAGCGGAGCTAAGTGCTTATCTAACTGTTGTCGTAGGTGTTCATCTCTGTGAGAGTAAGAAATAAAAACTCTAACTGCATCATCTGCCATATGTACTCCTAAAAATTTGTTGAAGAGATATTGAAAAGTCTATACCTAAATTTTTCCTAATTTATACAACCAATCAGGTAGATGTGACCGTCAGCTTTTGCCAGTGGCTTCTAAAAAAAGCTCAATCGGCTTACCATCAAGGCGATCGCCTAGAAAGCCCAAAAGCTTTTTTGCATTATCTGGAGTCACCTGAGCCATCAACAAACCCACCAAAAAACCACCCATTGATTTATTACCCTCTGGTGGATTTGGAGCAATTACGCGATTTACCTCATCGACCTCATCTATTTGCCTCAACTCAGACACAAGGCGTTGCGCCTGTTCATCTAGTTCCTCTGAGTCAAGATCGGGATCGTTAAAGGCGATCGTAAATGTAATTCTGGAGTTAGAAGCCATAGGAGACTCAACGATTTATTTTTTCGCTAATTGACGCGAATTATATCATTAAGCAACCTTTAATTTTTCATGCTGACAAACCTTTATTTACCTCGCTCTAAGCAACTGTCCTGCATACGATCGTCACCCGCAATGTCACCAGCAAACGGGAAGCTCCTCTCCTTGTGGCGATCGGTGAACCCTTCCACGGTTTTACTAACTCCACCTAGGCAGTGATTATGTCACTAATTGGTTCTGCAAAAGATACAATCAAAATCATTGGCGATATTGTCGAACCCACATCAAACCTTGTTACATGGGATCTAGTGATGATACAAACAATCAAGCAAATCAAAATTAGCGAAATAGTCGAAGCAATTCAACGCATGGGAGTTAATCAAGACACTCTCATAAATCTGACTATTGAAACTATGGAAGAAGATATCCTGACCGTCTTTAATCGAATTGGTAAAGAAGCTCAAGCTAAAGGATTAACTGAAGAAATTTTAAAAGAGCTACTAGCCGATGAATCCTAAATTTAAGTTCTCTTCGTTTGTTTAGAGAGGTTTAGAATTTTTTGTAACTATAATTTGTTGCAGCAAGTTCTTTAATGACTGAATATCTTTTGTTTCTAATTTGCCAAGTTTTTTAATTACAAGATGTTTTTCAAGGGTTGTAATGATGGGCTTAACTGATGAAAGTTTTATTAAACCTGCCTTTTCCCATTCATCTATGAGCATTTCACCAAATTCTAATTGTGTATGGATTTGGCTGGTGACTGCAATTAAAAGAATATCTGGCTTTTGTTGGTTATAGGCATTTGAGCTAATAACGATGGTTGGGCGTTTTTTGGTTGTGGTTTGGTCGGTAAATGGAAATGGGACTAAAAGCACATCACCAAAACTATAGGTTGTCATAGGCGGCATCTTCGGGGTTGTCCCATATTTTGGCAAAGCTAGCTTCTGAGAGTTTAGCGGATGTGGTTGCTAGATCTTGAGAAGAGTTTGGGCGTTGATAGAGGAAGTCGATAAAGTTTTCCAATTCGACAATTTTATCGAATGGAAGCTTGCGGATTTTTTCTAGTATTCTTTGTTCGGATTTCACATCGGTTTGAATTATGTTTGCTTGCATAGTTATGTCCTTAAACTACAATGCCATTATAGGGGACTCAACGAGTTACTTGTTTTTTCGCTAATTGTCACAAATCATATCATTTAGCAACTTTAATTTTATGTGTTTTCCGATTCTTGATTTGCCGATATCTCTTGTGCTGTTGGAGATAAAGTATTCTCTTCCACTCGATCCTTCGCATTAAAGCCGATACCCATCATCACTAGCCCAGGCCAAAAAAGATAAGCAAGAATTTCCAGATTTTCACCAAAGGTATAGAACATTAGGACTAAAACCATGCTCAGCCCCACTTTTGCGGACTCACTCTTTTGGGCTTTGAACGTGAGATCGCCAAAACTCCATGCCATCGGCACTGCAAGGGCAAAAAACCCGACTATCCCTTTGACAAAGAGTAGTCCAAACCAACTGTGGTGCGAACCAAACGGCATATACTCGACCATGTGCGGTCCTTTTTCGACAACCCCATGCCCCCAAATCGGTGCTTCCTTTTCCCAGCGATAGCTAGCAATGCTGCCCAAAGCTGCCCGAACTCGCGAAGAGTCCTTTCTCGCGGCGGTAAATTTCTCACTAAAGGAGCCGATCGCTTCAATAATATTATCTAAAGTAATGCTTCCAATAAAACTAACAACTCCTAAACCAATCAGCGTTAAAGGGCGGCTGAGTTTCGATAGAAATAAAGTAATCAACCACACCGCAGGCATAGCAATCAACGCCAGACGGGAAGCGGAAATTTGGCACATGACCAGACAGCCCAAAATACCCCATCGACGCAACTTGCGATCGCTGTCTTGTAAAACCATAAAGAAATAAATATTGGCGACAAATCCTAGAGCAGGAGCCCAAGGCGTGAATAATCGCCAACGCGGTTTACCTTCCCCAGGATCGATTTCATAGAGCATTACCTCAAAAAAATCAGGACCGGGACCACCCACCGCCCGAAGTGGTGACACATAGAGCTTTTGTGGCAAACGCAAATAAAAGGCAAGTACAAAGGGAACGGAAATGGCAAGGGTAAAAGCACAGATCCGTGAAGCAGCACGATACATTAACTGTGGTCTGATTTTGAGACAGCCAATTAGAGGATATAAGGCTAGTACAGCCCAACCTTTAGCCCAACCAATTGTCGATTTAATGATTTCTCCCAAACTCAGATCGAAGTCCAAATGTCCCATTACCAGAGCCACTTGCATCACCAACATACTCACAATCCAAATCCATATTCCCAAGGGAATCGTAATCCGATCTTCTTTTGGTGTATCTTCATTCTGTTGCCACAGTTTTAGACAAAAATTCCCGAAAAGAATCCAAGCCAAAACCGACCCTAAAACATACAGCCCACCGATTAAATAAAAGGCAAAAGTCCAGACAATCGAAATCCAGATCACTTTCTCAGCAAAGTTTTGCGGCTCTATCTTTGGCGCTTCAATCTTGGGAGTGGCTTTCTTCATAGGGTTCATTCTCTCTCAAATTATGACTCTAAAATTTGATCAGGCGATCGCTTCATTTTGGTTTTGAGATAAATAGCGGTTTCCTTTCGCCACCACAGCATCGCTAGTCCCGTGGTAATAAATATCGAAGCTACACCCGCACCGACAAAAACAATTGATGGCTTGGGTGAAGTCTTTTCATCGGGAAGAGTCGGCTCGGCAATCAGTTGCGTAATCGGATAAGAGATAAAAATATCCGATTTACCGAGATCTAACTTGGCTAAAGTAGAAGCAAATACCGCCTCCGCAATTTGCACTTCCCGTTGCAGACTTTCGAGCTTCGATTGTTTCTGGACAAGCATTCTCAGCCGAACTTCCAATTCTTCAATCTGATTGCCAAGGGCTTCGTTTTGAGCGGATGCACCCTTCTGCTCTGACTGCACAGCGATGAGATCGCGAAACAAGCTCTCCCGACTAGAACCTGTTTCGTTTTTAATAGTCAAGCGCTGTAAATTGGATTGATCGACATTACGCCCCAATAGGGAACTAGCGCGAGCGATCATCGCTGTTTTTGCCGATTGCTGTCGCGAAAATTCCTTAACCACAAGAGGGTGATTGTCGCCCCACTTGGCTTTCAATACAACCAGCATGGCGCTAGCTTCGTTATAATCCTTGAGATTTTGTTGAAATAATTGATCGGCTTGGAGTAAAAAAGCATTCGCCGCTTCGGGTACGGTCATGTCCAAATCGGAAGACAATTGCTCTAGCCGAGAGCTAGTTTGTTCAACCTGTGCAAATCCTTCTGCTTTCTGTTTGCGAAGTTGTTCAATATTAGTCGATAGATCCTTGACTTGATCGCCAGAACTTAGCCCTGATGATGCTTTATATTCAGAGAGACTCTTTTGAGCCGCTTTCAATTTTTCTTGGGCAGATTTTAATGTGCCTTGACTTCCCATCTCACGTTTTGCGACTTCTTCAAGCCGTAATTCACTTAATTTAGTCTGGAGTGCTTCATATATCGCCAGCGATCGCAATTGAGCATCTTTAGCCGTGGGTCCCGTAACCTCAAATTCCATAATCGAAGTATTATCTACCAGTTTTACCTTCGGTTTACCCAGTTGTTTGGTGGGAATTTTTAATTTATTCGCCGCTTCTTCTAAAACCGACTCATTGGTAACGAGAAATTGATAGTTGGCTCTAGGGTCCATTGAGGAGCCGCCAAAGGGAGAACTGCTGGAAGAGCTAGCCTGACCAATTTCAGGTAAATTCACGCTTACCCCCGATCCTGCCCCTGGTAAAATAACTGCCCAATTGCTGGTATAGACTGGTTTTGTCGTTTTCAAATAAGTAAAAGTCATTCCCCATAAAGCGACATTTGCCGCCAAGCCGATCGCCGCATACCTTGCATATCGCCAATATCTAGTTTTTTTCCCGACAGTGATATTAATCGTATCTTGAGAACTGGATATGGTGTCATTCATAATCGAATTTCCCTACTTGAAGATCAAGTTAAAAGGGGTCAGGAGAATATCCGTAATCGTGCGAACGACATCTCTGGCTTCGGTCACAGTGGAATCATAGCAGCCAACTCCATCTTCAGGCATTAAAAATGGATTATTAGTATCATCCGTAGAATCACGGATTAATTGTTCGATCCCGCGATCAAAGACTTCGGTTTCTCCAGTTTGGCGATCGGTGCGAACTAAAACGGCGCGGCGCTGAGAATTGGTGGGAAATGTACCACCTAAACAGTTTGCCGATATCACTGCCTGCGAAAACCTTGCGCCATAGGGAAATGATGAACCATCGGATTTAATCGACGAAGTGGCATTACTAGGCGCGGGAATCGTGAGATTGGACAAAAATACGCGAATCCCAGGGGGGGTAATTTGGGATGGGCGCACTAAGTTATTTTGCTGTTTAGCTAAGATTGGCACGACCACGCGATCGCCTGCGATCAATGGCACATCGTCAACCTCTTCGCCTGAAAATACTCCAGACAAATCCACGATCTGCACAAAGTTATTTCTGATCACCATAACTTCTCTGACATTAGCCAGTGGGGTAATGCCTCCTGCTCCCCGCAAAGCGGCTGTGAGATAGCGTTCGGGGGGATTGTCGCCCGATGACTGGTTTTGTTGGAGACTGCGATCCTCGGCTGAACGGTTGTTAATCGAGATCCGCCCCGACTGAAAAACTGCTCCCGAAACATGCACCTGCACCGCCGCCCATTGCAAAATACTCACATTTAATTGCAAAAATTTAGGCTGAAAAAACTTGCGATTGACTAAAGTGTCTCGAATTAATTGTTTTGCCTCATCTATTTCTAGTCCGCGAACTGTTAAGGGATCGAGATAGGGTATTTGAATATTGCCATCCAGATTTACCTCATACACACCGCTAAATAGCTCGCCTTCAGGGATCAGGAGTCTGATGCGATCGCCTGGGGATAGGGGCAGTGCTTCTAGAGGCTTTTGTGATAAAAATCCCGCTAAGGCGATCGCCACAGCCTGAAAAATCGTCCCAAAAACGAACTTACCTAAATTCTTCATTCTTTAAACAGCGCTATTCTTGCGATTAAATAAAACGGCGATCGTTTTGAAAATTAACCAGAGATCATATTGTAGACTCCAATTTTTTTTATAGGTTAAATCAAATCCCATTACCTCTTCAAAACTCTTGACATTGGAGCGACCACTAACCTGCCAAACCCCAGTTATGCCTGGTTTCACGTCCAGACGACTCCATTCCGTCATTTTCTCATCGGTATATTCATTCTCTAGCTCATACAGCCCCACTTCGTTAAAAGTCGGCGGTCTTGTCCCCACAAGGCTCATATCGCCTAGCAAAACATTCCAAAACTGCGGCAGTTCATCTAAACTCGTCTTCCGTAGAATTTTGCCAACCTTAGTCACTCGCGGATCGTTACTATTTTTAAAGAATTTACCACCATCGTTACTTTGAGAATTTCCATCCGATGAGTCAGCAATTTGATTAGTTACCTTTTGCTTCAGCATTTCTGCATTTTTGACCATTGAGCGAAATTTCCAGATACTAAAGGGTTTGCTCATCAGTCCCGCCCGTTTTTGTTTAAACAGAATCGAACCATGACTTTCCCATTTGATGGCGATCGCAATTGGTATCGCTAAAAATGTTGTCAGCACCAAGCCCACCAAGGAGCCAACGATATCAAGAATCCGCTTCGGAAAACTCCGCACCGATGGATGCACAACCACTCGTGGATCTAGCTCGATCGCAGGATACAAGAAATACATCACATAGGCGATCGCGCAGACAATGGGAATATTCAGCAGAGTTTGGTAAATGCGATATAGGCTTATGGAGAAACGATGGGGCTGATGTAGCGATTTGGAATTTTTATCGGTGCGAAAACGATTGGAACGGGTAGCGGGTTCGATATAAAAAATATTTTCCAACTTCGTCATCTTTAAAATCGATAACACCTGTGGATTGACGCTCCAAAGTACTAGCTCCGTTGGTTCTGGCTTGCCCGATTGAATATCAGCTTGGCGTAAAACTTTTAAACAGGATATCAATGCGCCAATACCCGAACTGTCGATAAACTCAGTATTGGACATGTCAATAATAATTTTGCGGAAATTTTCTTCCTCGCGACATAATTCTTGAAAATCTTCCTTTAACTTACGGGCTTGAGGATTAAATATATGTTTCGGTGTACTGATTAAAACTGTCTCTTGAAAACTGATGATCTGTACATCATGCAATCCAAATTTGAGCGCTGTCGGAGCATTTCCCGTGGGAATATAAACGGCTTCAGGATAGCGATCGGCAATTTCTTCGGCACGGACAATCAGTAAATCCAAGGCTTTCAATGACCGCAATAACTTTGCCGAAAGGCTCAGATCACGAATACGAGTTTTTGACTCCACAAAAATGACTTGACTTTTGCAAAGATATTTGGCGATCAATAAAAATGGCACAGCGACACCAGCCCCTGTAGAAATCACCAGCGCAGGACGTTCTTTCCGAAATACAGCGATCGCCAATAACAAATTCTTAACTAAATTCGGCAAATTGCGATTAGTGGGACTATGCGCCCAAGATACTTGTTCGTCCTTAAGTTCGGTTTGGGTAGTGCCTGTCTTGAAGGTGATCCAATGGCGCTGTTCAAACTGTTGCCAATAATCACTAAATCCGCGCATCCCCCTAAAATGCCCACCCGATGAGCAGACCAACATGATTTTGGTATAGGTACTACTGGGATAGCGATCGCTCAAATATTTGCATAGCGGCTCATCCTCCGCAAAGTTGGGCGCACTATGGGGGATGGTAATTAATTTCTTGCTGTAAATAATTTGTTGATGGCTAAACAGGTTGAGAAGGGAAATAA
>JBAXTW010000240.1:0-4580 GCA_037129985.1 Pseudanabaena sp. ELA645
ATGTCCCGAAAAGGCGAATCAATTACACTATCTATCAAAGAACGCGACAAAGCTAACTTAGAAGCGATCGCGATCGAACTTGGCATGACATGGGGCGATCGCCCAAATATCTCCAAACTAGTCGAAGCGATCGCCCGTAAACAAATCCAAATCTCCAAAAATAACGACTGGGCAAGCGATCGTATTGAATCTCTTTCGCGTACTTTTAACTTATTAATTGACTACGGCGAACTCGAAAAAGCACAAATCATCGCCCATTTATTACTGGAACGTAGCGAACTAAATACACCTCTGCGCCGCGAGATTGAGAAATTCCTTGACAAACCTCCCGAAATTTGGCGACATACCATCGATCGCTATATCAAACAACAACAGCCCTTTCGCCTCCAATATCTCGATGCCGCCGATCGCCCCCATCAATTCTCAATTTACTACGCCAAAGTCACACCCCATGAAAAGCGCCTCTATCTGGATTGCTGGTGTGAAGAATCTTCCAATAGTGACGATGTAGTAGTCCTAAAACATAATCGCTGTCTCAGGCTCGATCGCATTCCCACCGAAGCCGCAATTACGCCAATTCAAGGCAAATGGCGATCGCAACTCGATCAAATTCATGTCACTTTTAATTTATCGGGAAATCTCGCCTTTGCTTATAAACCAAGAGACGAAGACATCGATAATACATGGCTAGATAGCAATCCTCCCATACGTCAAGTCATCCGCAAAATTAGCAGCACCTTTTGGTTCTATCGCGAAATTATGCCCTATGCCGAAGATTGCGAAATTATCGAACCTATTGATGTCCGTGAAAAGTTTATAGAGAAAGTGCGATCGCTATATCTCAAATATTCAGGTGATTGTTTAATTTGAAATTAGATGGTCAGCACCCTTCGAGTTTAAAACTTGGAACCTATTCCTCAGTAATTTGTAAGCGAATTGTGCGTCCAGACTGATCATTACCAATCTGCACAGCTACATTTTGACTGGCTAGAGAATCAAGGGAATTGAGTAAATCTAGAAGATTTGGAGTGCTTGCTCCTGATTCTACATATAGCTGATCGGCAGATGTGGAGACTCTTTTCCATGTACTGTAAAGTTTAGCGATCGCCTGTTCGAGTTGAGATGCTTGGCTAACCAAATCAGATGCAAGTTTGAGGCAACCAATGCGTAATGCTTCTTCCAGCGCCAGATCGATATTTACTGAACGTTGGGCGATCGCTTGGACTTGACTGGTATTTGATAAATATTTGGTGAGCCTTTGAGCATCTGCTGTTACCAGCTTGATATTGTCGAGATCATTGCCATCAGCGATCGCCTGTTTGAGGGGAACTTGATAAGCTTCTGGCAATTTATCGATCTCGCGCACTAATGGCGCAACATAGCGGGTGGGAATCGTATGGGCAGCGATTTTCTCTTTTAACTCGTCAGGAAGATGATCGGAACTCATCGAAGTCCATTCATCAGAGAGTTGACGTACTTCACGGCGAGTAATCTTATCGCCATTCCTTGCTGCATCCACAATTAATTGCTGTACTTCAGGAGCAGCTTGCGAAGTTTCCAGAAATGCGCGTTTGCTAAATTGCCGAATATCATCAGCATCTAGTTGTCCATCTGCCATCAGGGTGTCAGCACTATTGGCAAGTTGAATCCATGAGTAGGCTTGAGACTTACTGATTTCTCGTTCTTGCAACCATTTTAAAAATCCCGTACCGCGCCCCTCACCATTAGCTTTTTCGCGATCGCGTACAGTTCGCAAAATCTTACCGCGCCAGATGTCAGTCTGTAGGTCAAAGCGATCGCATACCTGCCATGCTTGATCGACTTCAGCTAAAAATTGACCCTCTGCTAAATTCTCATCATTAGGATCAGGAAAGGAAAGTGAAAATTCGGCTAGATCATCCAGACTCGATAGAGCTTCATTGGTAATGGATTCAATGGAAATAGATTCGTTAATGGATTCAACAGAAATAGACTCAAGATCAGATTCACTCACGGACAAGAACAACCTTTAAATTTAATAATGTTAGCGATCGCAACTGGGAATATTGCAATCTCTATATTAGTTGACAACTATCGCGTTATTTAATAAATTTTTTCAAAATCATTGAGAAACGTTTTTATGGAATCAGTATCCTCTTTTTTAACCTTTCTCGAAACTCTCGACACAATGCACTCATCGGAAGCCCCCTAATTTGTTCTAAAATAATTTCACCGTAAGGAGAATAAACAATTATGTCCCAACCCCAAAATATTAGCCAAACCACCGAAGATTTATTGCTTTCAGTGCGTGACCTCCAAGTTACCTTTCGTGGCGATGAAGGACTTGTCCATGCTGTCAAAAATATCTCCTTCGATCTCGCTCAAGGTCAGACCCTTGGGATAGTCGGCGAATCAGGGTCGGGCAAATCGGCGACAGCCTTGGCGATTATGGGTTTGTTGGGAGAATCAGGCAAAATTTCTAATGGCGAAGTTTTATTTCGTCCGACAGGAAAGCCACCCGTTGATTTAGTCAAGGTGTCATCGCAGAAGATGCGACAATATCGCGGCGATCGCATATCGATGGTATTTCAGGAACCGATGACATCACTCAATCCTTTATTTACCTCTGGTTATCAGATTATTGAAGCAATTCGCTTACACCAAAATGTTTCCGCCGATGAAGCCGAATCGCGCACCATTCAATTATTTAATGAAGTTCAATTACCAAATCCTGAACAGCTAATTGAGCGCTATCCCCACGAACTTTCGGGGGGGCAATTACAGAGAGTGATGATTGCGTTGGCGATTTCTTGCAATCCGCAGTTGATTATTGCCGATGAACCAACCACCGCCTTAGATGTGACAGTGCAAGCCGCAATTCTCGATTTGCTCAAACAAATTCAGCGATCGCGTCAGATGTCGATGATTTTTATCACCCATGATTTGGGGATTTTGGCAGAGATTGCCGATCGCGCGATCGTCATGAATCAAGGTGAAGTTGTCGAAATTGGCACAACCTCAGCGATCTTACAAACACCGCAACATCCCTATACTAAAGGTTTAATCGCCTGTCGTCCCCAAAGCGATCGCCAGTTGCGATTATTGCCAACGGTCAGCGACTTTATGGCGATCGAAAATGGACAAATGGTAGAGAAGACACTAACTGATTCCCGTTATTTGGAAGTTGTACCACCCGAAGAAATTGCAGCGCGGATGAATGAACTGCAAAAGCAAAAACCAATTCTTTCTGTCCAAAATCTTAGAATTGAGTTTCCAATTCGCAGCATCTTAGGACTGAAAAAACGGAATTTAGTTGCGGTTAATAATATTAGTTTTGATGTTTATCCTAGTGAAACTCTTGGGCTAGTGGGCGAATCTGGCTGTGGCAAGACAACAACAGGAAGAGCGATTTTAGGCTTGACTAATGGGGTGATGGGTTCAGTCAAGTTTGAAGGACGCGAAATCTCTCAATTGCGCGGGGAAGCTTTACAGAAGTTACGCTGTGATCTGCAAGTGATTTTCCAAGATCCTTACGGTTCACTCAATCCGCGTATGTCCGTTGGTGATGCGATCGCCGAGCCGCTATTAATTCATAGCTATCAAGAACGGTTTCATCGCTATCGCCATGCTGATGCAAGAAAAGAACGGGCTGCTTATTTATTAGATCGGGTAGGTTTGACCAAAAGCGCCATGCGCCGTTATCCCCATGAGTTCTCAGGTGGTCAGCGTCAGCGTATTTGTATCGCCAGAGCCTTAGCTCTCAATCCCAAATTAATCGTTGCTGATGAACCCGTTTCCGCATTGGATGTTTCTGTTCAAGCACAGGTTCTCAATTTACTGAAGGAACTTCAAGCCGAGTTTGGATTAACTTATATTTTCATTTCCCACGATCTTGGCGTGGTCAAATTTATGAGCGATCGCATTATGGTGATGAACGAAGGTGCGATCGTGGAGTTAAACTCTGCTGAATCAATTTATAACAATCCTCAACAGCCGTATACCCAGAAACTGATTAATGCAATTCCCAAGGGTTTAGTGCTTCAATAGCTTCTGTGTAACATGAGTTACTAATTTCTAATAAATCACTCACCTTACGCGAAAGGTTACAAGACCCTCACCCCTAGCCCCTCTCCCAAAACTCCCAAAAAGGGAGAGGGGGACAAGAAAAATTCAAAAACGTCTCTTACTCCCCTTCTCCCGCTCTGGGAGAAGGGGCTGGGGGATGAGGGCAGATCTTCACTCTGCATAACATGAGTAAATCATAAATAGTTAAGCTATTTACCATCTTAAAAATAAACCTTAACCATTATTAAGTTTCTTTTATCTGTAACAACCTTTAAAATACTGAAGAGGACATTTTCCTCAGTTGTTCAGTGTGAGGTGCAATATGCATGATATTAACTCTTTCCTATTGGCGCAAACGTCAACAGCGAAAGGCTTTGAGGTTGGAGATTTGCTTAAACCAGATGGACTTGTCGTACAACTTGTTTTTGCGATCGCCATTCTAGTCGGTGGTTATGTAATTGCCATATTTTTCGCGTCCATGACAGGGCAACCGCACACGTTTCTTAACAAAAAAGGATATATTTCTTAACAAGTCC
>JBAXTW010000241.1:0-4574 GCA_037129985.1 Pseudanabaena sp. ELA645
CTTTTTCCATGTTGTTTCTCTTCGTTTTAGTCTCCTTATTCTATCGGTAAGTCTCGCAAGTAGTAAAAGCGATCACCATTTTCTCCATTACCCTTAACTCTTCCCAAATATCTTAGGCTAATGAGAAAAAGTCAATAGCGATCGCCTATTAACTCCAGTTCCATTGATTGAGAATAATAAACTGATTTTCTAGGTTGTATCCCGACAATTCAAGATTAGCGATCGCCTTGGAAATCGACTGATAACTCATATTTTTCAAAACGTCTGAATTCTGGTACACAGCCAAAATACCCGCATGAATTTGATTGACTTGATGTAATTCCAGAAAATCATCACAGTTTCTGGTTATTATCACTCGCTTATGTTGTCTAGCATATTCAAACACAACATTATCTGGCAAGCCACCCAAACCAGCATCATTGACCGTAATTACATCATGCCCCACATCGCGCAACAAATTAACCAAATATTTTGCCTGCGAATCCTCGTCAAGCAGCAAATTTAGACTCAAAGGAAGCTCCTTTATTTACTAAACGGTAATATGCTTCATCCGCCTCTAATTTCAATAAGTCTTGATGAGATTCGCAATAGCGTAAAACCTCATCGATCGCATCTATAGGCAAATCCCAATTAGCAGCAGCTTCTTCACGAGACATTTCATTGGCGATCGCGTCTTGCCAAACAGTTGAAGCAAGGAGCTTTCGCCCCTTAATGTATAACTGTTTTCGCCAAGGATGGTTTCGTTTTGCCAAATATTTCCAATCTTCAATCTCAACTTGGCTTTGCAGAGACTGAATTAAGGTCGCAATCAGATCTAAGCGATCGCCCGTTGACAGTTTATAAGCTTGTTCCTTAAGTTCTTGCAGTAGCACGCAAATACTCCTAAATCACTGGTCTATATTTTAGTGTATATCCTTTAGGATGTGCGATCGCCATACTCCCATATTTGCAAACTCTAACTCTCATCACATGGTAAATCTCGCAAGTAATAAAAGCGATCGCATTTTCTCCCATCACCCTCAACTCTTCCCAAATATCTTAGGCTAATGAGAAAACGTCAATTCGGAAAACAGCGATATTATTGTAATCAAACCAATAACTCATTAGATCGAAACGCCTTCAACTGATTCAATTATTTTCAACGCTTCCGTCTGTTCCTCTTCACTATCCAACATATCCCAAGTTGTAAAGAGTTCATTGATTCTTTGTCGTCTAAGATTTTGCTTTTCAGGATTGTTACTATTAATTTCACTCATTGAAGCATTCCAAGCATTTGTCGAGGAAGATATTGACCGATATTTTTGATCCCATTCTTCAACCGAGAACGTTACCAATCCTTCACTCTTTTCTATATTAGCGATCGCCTCTAATAATCTTTTAGCGTTAGCAGCATTGGAGAGCAAATAGTCAGTTTCATCTTGATAATCAACTAATAAAATCACCTCAACTTTTGTACCTTCTATTAACTCTGGGGTATAAAGTTCAATTTTGCCATTTTTGCCCACAGTTCCCATTTGCTTAATTGCTGTAACCATTGGCTGTACCTATCCATAATATTTGCATTATAACTAACATGACATTGGGAAACACTTAGATTTATCGGATATTCTAGCAACTATTGCGATCGCCATAATCATAAACCTGTTAACAAACAATCAAGCAGTGTCATAATATAAAGCATCGTAACCAATGCGATCGCCAAAGGTAAATTTTATGAACGCTAAACTGATTAACGGACAAACTAAACTATCTATTAACGTCTTAGTCAAAAATGAAAAAGATGGTAGAGTCAGCGCTAGAGCATTAGGACTGCCTGAATATAGTGTTACTAGCAGCGATCGCCACTCAGCTATTTCTGAATTAGATCGATTAATTACTGCAAACTTATCAGAGAATGAAGTCATCTCTCTAGAACTAGAAATTCCTAAACGAGAACATCCTTGGCGAAAATTCGCAGGAATTTATAAAAATAGTCAGCTATTTGACTCCGTACTAACCAACATTGAATCTCATCGCCGTGAACTAGATTCACAGATCACAATCGACTATCAAGAGGAGAAAATCGCTTGAGTCTATTGATACTCGATACCGATCATGCTTCTTTATTTCTCAAAGGAAATACTCTAGTTTGCGATCGCGTATTTCAAACCGAACCAAATGATCTAGCCATCTCAATCATAACGGCTGAAGAAATTTGTCAAGGATGGCTCAGTGAAATTAATAAATATAGCCAAGCCTCCCAGTCATCAAGACTACTTTTAGCCTATTCAGAGTTTGAGAAAGCTTTGGATTTCTTCCAAACTATACAGAGAGTTAGTTTTGACACTAAAGCTTATAATCAGTTTAAGATTTTACGAAGCCAATTTAGACGTTTGGGTACAAGAGATTTAAGGATCGCCGCGATCGCTTTATCTAACAACGCCACTGTAATTACCCGCAATGCTAAGGATTTTGGACAAATTCCAAACTTATCAATTGAAGACTGGACTACTGGAAAATCTTCTTCGTATTAGCAACTACCGTTTCTCTTGCAATGCCAAGTCCAACCTCCTGCTTGAGTTGATTCAAAGTTTTTGGTAAAACTGTTCGCGAATCAGCCTCTTCTAAAGCTTCAAATAAGCGAGTTGCATTTTTAGGAGATTTCAACAAATGCAGAGTCTCAAGCAAACTTGACAGTTCCTTAGCCGAAATCACTGCAACATTTTCGCGATCGCCACGTTCCAAAATCACAAAATTCTTCTCTGCAACCACGCGATCGCAAATGTCTGAGAACTGATTCAGCGCTTGATTGTAACCAATTGTAAAACTCATACGACATCACAAAATGTACAAATTTATCTGCAAATCTATTGTATTGCCAATTTTTAAGAATGAATATCGCTGAACGTTGAATATTTGTAGCGATCGCCATACTCCTAAATCCATAAATCCTAACTCTCATCGCATGGTAAATCTCGCAAGTAATAAAAGCGATCGCCTTTTTCTCCATCCCCTTATCTCTTCCTTTATATTTCATAAGCCTTACTGCGGTGAGCGATCGCTACAACAAACACTTGCACTATTTCATCTTCGACTGAATAAATAATCCTATAGTCGCCAATGCGATAGCGATAAAAACTTGAATATTCTCCCTTGAGTGCTTTGATGTTGGGGTGCGATCGCGGATCTTGTTCTAATTGTTGCAAGCATTTAGCAATCTTTTTCGCTAAGGCTTTATCTGCTTTAGCATAAACTTTCTGAGCATCAGGATGCAGTAAAATTTCATACATCAGAACGTACTGTTCTCCAATTTACATATTGGCTTTTAGGTGTTGATTGATTCTGTTTAATGCGCTCTAATAGCCCAGAGATTGATAATAGCTCTTGAGTTGCTGCTTCGCTTTCGGCATTTGCCAAGAATGCTGCAAAATCGGCAACTACTTTTAATCTTTCTGGAGATAGTTGTTTAATTGATTCACTCAGTTGATTCTGTATTTCCGTTACTTGTATCGTAGAGGACTTATCGACAATAGATATATCATTGAATGTGTTCATTATGATTGCTAGAGTTATTTTAAGTATTTACAGTTTAGCATTTAAGAAAATAGAATCAATTATTGCTATCAAACGGCGATCGCTTATCTAATCGCCACGTTGACAATTTAGATCGGTAAATCTCGCAAGCAGTAAAAGCGATCGCCTTTTCTCCCATTACCTTTAACTCTTCCCAAATATCCCAGCAATAGTGAAGAAATCTCTATTTACTAGGACGATTTATACGAATTAGTTGGCTGGTTAGATCTACTGTGTTAGTAATTGCCTCGTTAATTTGGGTAGCTAGTCTTTGTCTATTGAGGTCTTCTGTACAAACGATAATACCTGCATGGTTAGGTTGTAGGTTATGCAGTCGAATGAAGTCGCCTCGATTAATTGTTAATACAGTGCGGTTGTCAGCGATCGCAAAGGCTAATACGTCTTCATCGGGGATTCTTTGGTTGGCTTTTCCTGCTTCTTGGACTGTCAAAATATCATGCCCTAGTTCGCGTAGTAGTTTGACGACTATTCTGGGGAATTGCTCATCGGCATAAAGACGTGCCATGTTAAGCTGCCTCTTGTCTGTGAATGGCTGCTTCTATCTCATCAATGTGAGTTTCGGCGTAGCGCCATGCGTTTGCTAGGTCTGTTGCGGAGAGGGTGGGATAGTCTTCGAGGATGTAGGCTTCGCTTGCGCCTTGGTGTTGGAGGCTTACTAGTAGCCATACGGGTATGCGGGTTTGGCGAATGCAAGCATCGCCGCCCATGACTCTAGGATTTTTTTCGATGCCTTGCCATGTGTTGCTGAGGCTTTGGACTAGGATTTGGATTGCTTGAGATTTTTCTTCTGGGGTTAGTTCTAGTAGTTGTGGTTGTAGTTCTTTGAGTGTCATGTTATGTCTCCTTATTCTATCGGTAAGTTTCGCAAGTAATAAAACCGATCGCCTGTTTCTCCGTTACCCTTAACTCTTCCCAAATATCTTAGGCTAATGAAAGAAAGTCAGTAGCGATCACTTACTCAATCAACTAGCAAAGGTTCTCTAAATCTGCTAGGTCTTGCA
>JBAXTW010000242.1:0-4544 GCA_037129985.1 Pseudanabaena sp. ELA645
TTATTGTTACGAAATATTCCCTCTTTTGTTAAGAAACGTGTGCGGTTGCCCTAGCGTCCATGACCGAAAACTTGCTAAAACGTACAAGTATTGATAACAAACTTGCAGGTTGGTTAACTGGTTCAAGTAATAGTACTGATGCATTCCCCATCGAAAAATGGGCTGGTACTACAGTTTTTTGGATCATCTTACTTTTTACTTTAGTTGGCTTCTTCCAATATCTAAAACTAGATGCGGTTGCGACCCCCTTAAATGGTTTATTAGGACAGATCACGTCATTCCTACCTAAGCTCGGTGGTGCAGCAATTCTCGTAGGTATTGCATGGGTACTCGCCACGATTAGCAAAATGATTGTGGGGCGCTTTTTGCGATCGGCAAACATTGATTCTAAAGTTAATGAGAGTGTTGCCGATTCTAATACAGAAGCTTTACCCCTCAGCGAGACTCTATCCTCTACTTTGTATTGGTTTATCTTGCTGCTATTTTTACCTCTCGTCCTTGATACTTTGGGACTAGTGCAAGCACTTCAGCCCGTCCAAAACCTCGTCAATCAGATTTTGAGCGCCCTACCTAAAATTCTGAAGGCGGTGATGATTGGTGGTATTGGTTGGTTGATTGCTCAGGTAGTAAAGCGGATTATCACAAATCTATTAGCAACTAGTGGCGCAGATCGATTCCTTCAGCAATGGACTTCTAATCAGACTGAATATAAGCTGTCTCAAGTAGTTGGGAACTTTGTCTATATCCTGATTTTGATTCCTACTGCCATATCCACTTTAGAAGCATTGGAAGTAGGTGCGATTTCTCGTCCAGCAACAGCGATGCTCGATCAAGTGTTGCGCTTCCTGCCACAGGTTTTTGTGGCTACTGTAATTTTGACAGTTGCCTATTTCCTTGGTCAGTTCGCAAGAGATATTATTTCTGGCATTCTTACTGGTTTAGGCTTCAACAATATTTTGCAATGGTTAGGCTTTACAGCGATCGCTGCTACATCTCCAACGGCTCCTAATGAAGATGCTGAAAATGAAGCTGTAACTTCTTTACCATCACAAACCCCTTCGCAAATCGTCGGTATTGTTGTATTTCTAGCAATTATGCTTGTGGCGATCGCTACAGCTACCGATGTACTACAAGTTAGTGCGCTCACCCGCATTGTCTTCGGTGTATTGCAGATTTCGGGACAAGTACTTAGCGGTGTGATTATTTTCGCGATCGGTTTGTATCTAGCCAATCTCGCCTTTAATCTCATCTCTAGTACTGGTGGTCGTCAAGCAAGAATCCTCGCTCACGCAGCCAGAATTTCAGTTGTCACACTGATTACAGCAATGGCGCTGAAGCAAATGGGTATTGCTAGCAATATTGTCGATCTTGCTTTTGGTTTATTGACTGGTGCGATCGCTGTTGCGATCGCGGTCGCTTTCGGTTTGGGCGGCAAGGATATTGCTACTCAACAATTACGTGAATGGTTGGATTCATTCAAAAAGAACGATTAATTATTTGTAGTTTTTTCCCAAAGCCGCGCTAAGCGCGGCTTTTTTGTTTTTTATTAGGAATTCGGAATTCGCGCTAAAATACAAACAGATTATTATTCTCCATCGTCCATGCCTTCAAGATCAAATCCTCTGCGTATGCATATCTATACCTACTGGCAAAAATTTCTACCTTGGCTAGAATCATGTGCGATCGCCGCTTGGGGACTCACCTTAACCAAACTTTGGTTGTCTGGACAGTTATTTCTTTTAGTCCATCCCAACTATATTCCTCTTACGGTAATTTCAGGTTTAGGATTGTTGGCGATCGGCGGCGCAGAGGCTTGGCGCGTGGCGAAGAGATTAAGACTTGACAAAAAACTAAACAATAAACAGCAACATATTTCACTGATTAAGCCATCCTTGAGCAGCAGTATACTTTTGGTTGTGGCGATCGCATCTCTATTTATTAGTCCCCGTCCATTTACGAGCGAAAAAGCAATCCATCGGGGTGTGATTGATAATGTTGCTGATGCGAGGACTATTCCCAAATCCTTTCGGGCTAGTAATCGTCCTGAAGAGCGAACTCTAGTGGAATGGGTACGCACGATCAGCGCTTATCCTGAGCCTGATGCCTATAAAGGACAGAAAGTAAAATTTACTGGATTTGTGGTACATTCTCCCGACCAGCCTGACAATGAGTTTTTAATTACGCGGTTTGTGATTACCTGTTGCGCGGCTGATGTGTATCCCGTGAGTTTACCAATTAAAATTACCGAAAGTCGTTCCAAATATCCACCCGATCGCTGGTTACAAATAGAAGGTCAAGCGGATGTGGAAACAGCTACCAATGGCAAGCGCCAAGTTGTAGTTGTAGCAAGTAACATCACGGCGATCGCTGAGCCTAAAAATCCCTATGACTACTAGAGAGAAAATTTTACCTAGATAACTTTAAACACAACTATGGCAACCGATATAACTAAATCTTCTAGAAATATTTCTACGCAACCGATCGCTTTAGTTTGGCATCGGCGTGATTTGCGGATTGATGATAATCCTGCGCTGAGTGAGGCGATCGCACAGGTAGGCGATCGGGGGAGCGTGTTGGGAGTATTTATATTTGACCCTGACATTCTTGATGATGGTCTGACTGAGGGGAGCAAAGTTGATTTTATGTTGGGCTGCTTGCGGGAGTTGCAAGCTAACTATCGCCGTCTGGGGAGCGATTTGTTATTTATGCTTGGTCAACCTGTTAAGTCGATTTGTGAATTAGGGAAAGCAATTAATGCAACTCACGTCTTTTTTAATCAGGATGTGGAGCCTTTCGCGATTAAGCGCGATCGCTCTGCAACTAATGCTTTGCAAGAAATTGGGATAAAAGTCCAGAGTTTTGTGGATATTGGTTTGATAGCTCCCGATGCGATCGCTACTCAAGCAGGGGAACCATACAAGGTTTACACTCCATTTTGGCGGAATTGGCAAAGCAAACCGAAGCCCAATCCTTTAAATGCACCGCAGAAGTTAACGGGATTAGAGAATTATCAAAATCTACCCATAATTCCTTTACCAAGTTTACGCGAACTGAAATTTATCAACGACATTACTTTGCCAAAATCTGGTGAAGCCGCCGCTTTGGAATTATTAGAAACCTTTTGTGATGGCAATGGGATTTTGCGTTATCAAACTGAGCGCGATTTTCCTGCCCATACAGGTACATCAACATTAAGCCCCCATTTACGCTTCGGGACAGTGGGGATTAGGAGGGTATGGGAAAAGGCGATCGCTGCCGAGCAGTTGGTTCGTAGTGAAGAAGAAGCTACAGGAATCACCACATGGAAACAAGAATTAGCATGGCGCGAATTTTATCAACATGTTCTATTTTATTTTCCTGAACTAGAGACAGGTGCATATCGTCCACAGATGCAAAATTTTCCTTGGGAAGATGATGAAGAGAAATTTGTGGCATGGCGTGAGGGACGCACGGGCTTTCCCATAGTTGATGCGGCGATGCGTCAGCTTAATCAAACAGGCTGGATGCATAACCGTTGTCGGATGATTGTTGCGAGCTTTTTAACTAAGGATTTAATGATTAATTGGCAATGGGGTGAGCGCTATTTTATGCAGAAATTGCTGGATGGAGATTTGGCGGCAAATAATGGCGGTTGGCAATGGAGCGCCTCTAGTGGGATGGATCAAAAGCCTTTGCGAATTTTTAATCCTGCTTCGCAATCGCGTAAATACGATCCTGAAGGGGAATATATTTTGCGCTGGTTGCCTGAATTGCAGGGATTAACCACAGCCGAGCTTTTGAGTGGCAATATTCCGCCGCATCAATGTAAAAAGCGCGATTATCCTTTAGCGATCGTCGATCATAATGTGCAGCAGCAAAAGTTTAAAAAGCTATATCAAGATTGCAAAATCATTGCCTCTGAATGACTTGGTTGGTTGTTGCGGCGTTAGGCGGCTTGCAGCCTTGATTTGCGGTCAGGAATGGATGGGCGATCGCTTTTGAAAAGTCGGCTCCAACGAAGTTTTATGTTATACGGTTCTTTGCAAAAACTATAGCTGATCTTCGTCCGATTCTTCTATGGCAAGTGCTTCCATCAACTGCTTTAAATCTAGATACATTGTGCGATATGGGTTGACTGGTGGTAGAGGCTCGATAGGATCAGCAAACTCAAATCCCAATTTTTCATGGAAGCCAGATGCATCATAGGCTGGATCAACATCGAAATCGTAAAGGGCATCTACAGTAATAAATCTAACCCCAATGATTGGTACTACTTCGGTAATCACATAATCGATCGCCCATTCCATCAACCTTACCCCAAGTCTTTTCGTTCGGCGATCAACAGCAAGCAGCCCGATCTTGACGGCTGGGAAAGTTCGATATTTTACACCTTCTTGAATCAGTAGACTATCTTCAACCTCTAACTTATCCGCCAGAAGTGTTAATGTAACCAGCTAGAGCATTCTCAACCCTAGCAATCCAACATTGGCAAAGGTAAGCATCGGCTTCCCGTTGAATTCGTCCCTGTTTCCAATAGGTGACAAATTCTCCCCTGACACAGCGAA
>JBAXTW010000243.1:0-4447 GCA_037129985.1 Pseudanabaena sp. ELA645
AGTATGGGTTTCCTGTTGCTGCCTAATAACTGTATTATATTGAGGTCGCACCCTTGCGGGAAATGACTCCCGAAGCAGATGAGACATCAGGACAGGTGACTTGGCAAGAACAACAATCGGTGGGTTGGTAATTTTATGAGTTTCGATCAAGAACTAGATCTCTATCTTCGCGCTAGTTTTACCTTGATAGTGTTGAATAGTGTTGATTACGCCTGAAGAGGAATGCTGACGGCGCGTTTGCCTGTGGATTTGCGGATGCTTTTCTTCGATGTGATGATGCTCTGGTTGGATGGCGATCGCTAATAGCAACAGCCCGCACAAGATACTTTTGGTTCTATGTAATGTCATATTTATTTCCATAAAAAAGTAGCCTCCCGATTGAAATCAGGAGGCTTTTGGGTGGTTAGAATCGTTGCAAGTTTTAGGTGGGTGAATCCACGGCAAACTCGGCTTCTAGCCTTGATTTATTGGCTTCGTAAGCTTGTTTTGCGGTTAGAAATGGATGGGCGATTACATAGGAGCTAAATCCACCATCGGAACGGATGAAACATACTACTACTTGCTTTTCTGGCTTATATTCGTTGATTTGCCTCTTTTCTTCTCCTTGAAAGGGATTTGGATAGCCTGATTCTGTGGCTATTCTCTTGACAGTGGCGAGACTCAGATAGCTACCATAGCTCTCCGAGTTTAGCCAACGTTGATATGGATTTATGCTAATTTGAGATATTTTGGATTATCAACACGAGTTAGAAATGGAAAACAGAATATTTATTGCCTTGTATTGCTAAGCCGTAAGCAAGTTTTAAAAGAAAGCCTGTCACCAAATTTCTTGCCATCAGATATACGAGTCAAGTAGAACCAGTCATGAAACTCATTCCCAGTACAAACTATTTCAGAACTTGAAGCTCTTACCGCTTGTTGGCAAGCATTTAACGATAACTTCTCGCCAAAATCGCCAAACTGTTTGTTATCGGTAATTCTTGTAACGTAGAACCAGTCTTGAAACTCATTCCCAGTACAAACAACTGACTTACGTTGAGATGAAGCTGACGTGCGTTGAGATGAAGATGAGTTATTTGTCCTACAGACGAGGTTTCTAGCTATTGATTCAGCGTTAGAAGTTTCTGAAATTCCGTTTAAACAAGTTACATTGAAGGAACCATTAGAATTCTGATTCATAAATCTTATGTCTTGTATTCCAGCAAAAGCAGGAGATGGAATAAATAAGATACAGAAACAAGAAACGACTAATTTTTTCATTGCAAATGCTGATGTGATGGTAGAAATAGCTTATTCGCTAATAATCTGAACGAGATCTGCAACATCTATATGGGGGAGTATCAGAATGAGGTTGATACTTGATAACCTTGAAAAGGTGCGTTAATAAAATGTAACGCACCTTTTCAAGGTTATCTATCACTATGCCTAATATTATCGTCTACTTCTTGCCTCAGGGCTAGTTTGTATATCTACACGTTGCTGCTCAAGAGTACGACCATTAAGCAAGGCATTCATGCGGAACTCAATTGCACCAGACTCAGGATTTCGTCCAAGATACTGCCTGTAAAATCCAGTAATCTTTTGCCGAACTTCGTCACTGAATGCAATATCTGTCCGCTGTCGCTCTAGGGGATAACCATTTCGATAAGCATTCATGCGAGAGTCAATTTCATCAGATCCAGGCTCGCGCGATAAAAAATCCCTGTAATAGCCAATGATTTTTTGCTGTTCATTGTTAATAGAAGGCGTTCTAGCTACTCTAAAACGAATATAAGGTTGATAGGTATTTGGAGTAGGAGTGCATATTTCTTCACCAAATACTTTTAAGCATTCCGCCCTATTGTATGTAGCACGACCTACTTGAAATTCCATTCCAGCAATAGTGAGACCAACCTGTTTCCCATTAAATGAGGACTTAATAGCTCCCAAAATCTTGTCACGGGTTAAATCTCTCCTGACCTGATCAACGATAGCAGGAGCCTTTTCAATAGTCTCTTGCAGTAGTTTTTGTAGAGACTCTTTGGCAAAATTCGAGAAATAAGCATTCGTACATGATCCAGCGCTAACAGTCACGTCTGCTGCTATGCATACCGCCAGTTTTGCTTCTTCCTTTTGACTCAATTCTTTAGAGTAAATGACAATCCAGTTGCCTCCGTCATTATCTCTTAATCCTCTTTCAATATCTGGTCTATTGGTCTCATGGTAAGCAAGAGCAGATTCAGAAAAAATCATCGATCCGACTGATGTGCTGCTCAAAAGAGCTAGATAAAGAACAATATTACTCAAGCGTTTTTTGTTTTTCATTTGATTCTCTTCAACTAAATTGCTTTCTAACGTTCTCATTCATCGGAGTCAAACAAAATTTAGCACTTAACTAACTATACTGCTACAGTCCAATCTAGCGGGGCAAGGGTTAGAAGTGACAGTAATATGTTTTGCCAATTCAAGTCGCACATATTCTTGCGATCACAACATATAAAAAGTAGCCTGTAGAAATATCCTAGCTAAGGATTTCAAGCTTTTTTCGCTGTACATTAGATAACGAGGTACGCGATCAACTATTACAATCAATTCTGTTGAAGTAAGAATCCGCTAAGTGTAGGATATAACGCACCATACAAGATCACCTATATTTAATTGCTTTAATTATTCAAATTCAGTGTGAAGTTTCTCCCACTAGTTCCAAATCTGGCAAAATTCACAAATTTGGTAAAGAATGTAAAAGTTCTTTCACTACACCCCTCACCATTTGGACCAAAGTTGCATTCAGTTTTAGTTAGAGTCTGACCACATTTTGATTCTATATTACTCTTGAAATAAGTAAAATTTCTGTTAGTAGCAATACAAAATGCACCATCTGATCGAGTGCCCCACCCTCGCCCCTCAACGTAGTAATAGAATGCCTTTCTAGAATCTTCGAGATCACGCTCATAAACCCTACCACACTCGCCAGGATCCAAACTCCACCAACCATCTGACTTCCAGTCGCCATTTTCAGAGTATCCAACAGCTAACTTTTCAATTCTTGTTGAGCCTCGATTGCAAATATTCACCCAAGCATTAGCTTCCTCCTGAAAAACAATGTTTGAAACTGAACTAGCAACAATTGTGAATAATACTAAATAACCGAAATTGCACTTCATGTATTTACTTCACTACTAATCTATGAAAACAAATTTAATATGTTTTGTCAATTCAAGTCGCACATATTCTTGCGATCGCAACATATTCTTGCTACAACATGCGAAATTGTTTCGGTGAAATCCCTTTATATCTGCGGAACCATTTGGCAAAATGACTCGGATTGGCAAAACCGCATTCGATCGCAATATCGAGCATTGAGTATTCTTTCAGCCTCAGTAATTGCTTCGATCGCTCGACTCGTTGCTGAATCAAATACGCATGAGGAGTCATTCCCGTTGATTGCTTGAATAATCGACAAAAATAGTATTGACTGATCCCTAACTCATCTGCGATCGTCGCCAATGAAATATTCTCACTCAGATGAACATTCATATATTCAAGGGCTTGCTTCAGTTTGTACTTTGGTAAGCCATCTTCATATTCTGGTAGGGAATGCTTGCGCGTTGAGTAGTTTCTCAAAAAATGCGCTGCTAGAGCTGTCGCCATTGACTCCGCATAAAAGCAGCTATTCGTTCCATCAGTTTCCAATACTGTTTTCAGAGTGAGGATAATTTGACAAACCAACGGATCGGGGACTATTACCAACGGCTTCAATTCGACTGGCTCCGAATTCGCGGACTCGTAAGCAGCATGAGTTAGAAATGTGGGATCGAGATAGCAGTGAGTTGTTTCCGCTGCTTGATCCGCCCGCACTCTAAGCGGTATATAAGCAGAAAACATTTCAATGTAACCTATCTCATTTGGGTCATGCTGCCGTAGATGCCGCTTTCCGTCCACAACCATTTCTACTTCTGTTGACTGCTTCCAAGATGGAAGAGAAATAGCGTGCTGAAGACTTGTCATTTCAGGAAATTCCATCGCAGGCAGTTGATAATGTGCGAGATGAATATTTTTCCACCCTGCTTCCCGACTGGAATGAATGCGTGGACGGGGAAGAAACATTGAAGTTGAATCTTCTTGAGAGTAATCAATTCTCATAGTTGTTTTCGGTTAAAATTATTATCCTCACTATCTCCCATTATACTCCACTAAAGATGATAAACGTTTGTCTTCAGCAATAAACCAAGCTAGAGCATGAGTATCTACCAAATAAGTATCCATTTGAATTTCTACTCTTGGCAATTATTTGCATCTTTAAAAACAGCACTTCTCGCATCAGCAAAATCATCATCACTTATCTCAAAATCTTTCCATAGACCTTTGATATAAGTAGTTTTGCGTTGACCCTGCAATAATTGATGACTGACGATCTTTTTTAAACTTTCAAGCTCTTCTTGAAGAGACTGAATGCGAAGTAAAACAT
>JBAXTW010000244.1:0-4443 GCA_037129985.1 Pseudanabaena sp. ELA645
ATTTGACAGAAGCAGAAGTATTCGCCAAATTTGCCTCAAGTGAAAATATTGAAGGCACATAACACGGCGTTGGAGCGGACAATCGGGAGATCTCGGTGCTGAGTTTGAGTTGGTTGATTGCCACTCAACTTAGCGTTATATCAATCAAATACAAATCTAGACTTACGATTTTTCTTATAATTATCACTATGAATGCTAAAGAAAGCGCAGAGCAAATACTAAAACACCTCGAATCGGTTTACATACCAGTGCATAAATTCGTTATTGCTAATGTCGAAAATTTCCGACATTTGGATCTCGCATATTATGATAAAGTTCAGCGTTATCTAGAGGAGCAGGGATTTATATTTATTTGCAACATAGAAGACTTAACATTAACAGAAGCATCGGGTAATGTTTTTTATCCTGTTTTGATTCGTGTTTTAGTTTCAAAAGATGGAAAAATAGCAGCAGCAATTTACCATCCTAAGATCAAATCCTTATGGATGAGAGTTATGCTATTTGTCTTAGGGAAAAAATTAGGACGAATTGTTGACTTTGAATCTGAGTTTATTGATGGCTCATTCATATGCACATGTAATGCCATGAGTGCTGATGTGTGGACTTTTCCCAAGCTTATAAGTCCTGAATTCTTGCATAGGGATACGAAGGTTTCTGATTTACTATCACGACATAAAACAAAAATTAACGAACGAGCCAATTTAGATGGTGTATCTTTTCGCTTAGTTCGCAATTATGAAGATATTATATCTATGCAAAACAGAATGAATGCATTGAAGTCAGCATATCGCGGCGAAATTGGTGGCATTACGAAACAGGAGCTTGATACTATCTCTCCACAACATAAAGATTTAAATGCTGTGGTGCATCAGGAAATATTAGATATTCAAAAACGCAATGGCTAATAAGGCGATAGAACCAACGCATATGCTTGGCTCATCTTTAACCTTATTTAAACAGCGATAAGTCTGTTAAGTTTGTCTATTTCTAGCTGCGATTAGGCGGTTCAAAATGGTCTGATATAGAGGTTATTGGCGATCGCAAAGATTAATAATCAATAAGCGATCGCCATCTAAAAAGTAACAAATCATTTGAGATAGCGATCGCAATACCACAGCCCTTTAGCAGATAGATTGTTAAGGCGATCACCTAGAAATCACGCCCCGTAGTACTAGCGATCGCCTTTAGGAGATAGATTGTTGATGCGATCGCCTAGAAATGACAACTAACAGTAATAGCGATCACCTACTGTAATCCCAACGATAAATTCTCCTTTCTCCAATCGCGTTCAGTCTCTTCATTTGCAGGAAAGATACACTCAATTCTAATCTCCTGAAGAGTAATGTCATAGGGAGTGCCTAATGTCACGATCGTTGAAAAAAACTGCCAATTTAAGTCGTTCTTTTTTAAATGCATAGTAAGTAGTAAAGTATGCTGTGCAGAATGACTCAAGTTTTTCCAAAGATTAGAGGCATCTGGATAACTCATGAGTTCTTCAAACAACGAGGCAGATTGCTTGCTCTCAATCGATGAATTTGCTTCGCGGTATGTTCGTTGGAGTAAATGACTAGCTACCTCTTCCCAATTAGCTATAAATGGTCGTAATCCCTGCGGATCGAACACAACTCGCATCAAATTAATTTTTCCATTAATACAGAATAGGTCTTGCAACTTATTTGGATCGAGAAAGGTATTGAGAAGTCGCTCGGCTCCTTGATTGGTCTTGAGTAAATTCCAGTAGCGATCGATTACTAGCGCAGGATAGGGTTCTTGTTGTTGCAATATAAATGCGATCGCTTTACAAACTGGTGTCATTTCAGGAGCCGATAGATCGGTTTCTGCATGAATGGGAGCAAATCCAGCTGCACTGAGCATGAGATTTTGATGTCTGAGCGGTATTTCTAAAACCTTTGCCAATTGCAAGACCATCTCCTGACTGGGTTTTGCTCGACCCGATTCTAGAAAACTGATGTGACGTTGGGAAACTTGACTACTAAGAGCGAGGTCAAGCTGACTGATATTTCGGCGATCGCGCCATTGCTTTAGTATGCTTCCAAAGGAATTTGGTTGATGCAAGATTGCTCGCTGCTGCATAGTAAATCTTTCAAGGAAATGAGTTTGATTACCTGAGAGGTAATTGCTTTGACTATCTCTCTTTGACATGATAGTCGCAATGACATCTCGAAGTCATTCTTTTATTCGGACAACAGGAGTAACAACATGACCTTACTACGTGCTTTTTTGATTGCTACGACAGGGCTAATTTTTTCCGTATCAACTTATGTCATTGTGACTATGGGTATCAATTGGCCAGCAATCTATTTCGGTGATTTATTAGAACTTAATTGGCGATCGCAGTTCAACACCGATCTTTTAATTTCTCTCAGTTTGCAGACAATCTGGATTGTCTGGCGAGAGGGATTTACATCCAAGGGTTTTCTATTCGGATTCTTGAACTTTTTCTGTGGGTTTATGTTTAGTTGCCCCTATTTACTATTTTCGACCTACACAGCAAAAGGCAATCCCAATATTCTACTACTGGGAGTAAATGCTGATAGCTAATAGAGTTCTAATCCTAAGTAATTATCAAAAGCGATCGCCCACACCAAACCCTTTGATAGATGGAGAATTGAAGCGATCGCCCGTAATTGCGTTAGAACTTTATGTTACGCTGAAATCTTAACATGGCAAAAAATCATTTATTGTGTATGATTCCAGTAATTTACAGCGATAAGTTCCTCTTACATAAGACTAGCGATCGCCACCCAGAAAGACCAGAGAGATTGCAGGCAGTCACGCAAGCACTACAAGAACAAGCGGATAATCTGCCCATACAATGGGTTGAGCCAACTTATCGAGATTTACGTCAGTATTTAAGCCGTTTTCACAGCAGTATCTATCTACAAAAAGTAGAAGATATGGCAAATCAAGGAGGAGGCAACTTCTATGAAGACACCTTTGTCTCACCCGATAGTTTTGAAGTGGCTATGTTGGCTGTTAGCGCTTGGATGGATGGAATCGATCTAACTTTGAAAAATGCTTACCCTTCCTTTGCGTTAACACGTCCTCCTGGACATCATGCATTAAAAGATACAGGAATGGGCTTTTGCTTATTTGCCAATGCTGCGATCGCTGCCCATTATGCATTAGAGCAACCCGAAGTTGAAAGAGTAGCGATCTTAGATTGGGATGTTCATCATGGGAATGGAACTCAAGAGATGGTAGAGAACAACCCTCAAATTGCTTTTTGCTCAATCCATCAATCTCCATTTTTCCCCTTTACAGGCAGAGAGGACGAACGAGGAGTTTGTAATAACGTTTTAAATATTCGAGTCAAGCAAGGATCTTCTATAAAAGAATATAAACCGATTTTTGAAGAAAGAGTAATACCCTTTTTGTCTAGCTTTCAACCCGATTTACTCATAGTAAGCGCGGGTTATGATGCTAATGAAGCGGATTCACTTGGGTGGCTAAAACTTCAACCTGAAGATTACGGAGTATTTACAAAACTTTGTTTGGAAATAACGCCGAAGATTGTTTTTGGTTTGGAGGGAGGCTATGAACTAAATAGTTTAGCTCAATCAGTTATACAGACAATCAATGCGTATGCGTCTATCTGTCGATGATCTCCAGAGATAAATAATTGTTGAGCGATCGGGTCATAAAATATCATCCGAGCAGATAATATTAGAGATTTTGCGCTGATTTGAAAGGCGATCGGTTGCCGCTCAATTAAGCCGCTAGGTGTATGATGACTAACTGATCTTAAGGGTGAACAGACATGAACCACGATATAGAAGCGAACAAAAAGAACGCAATTGAGTTTTATCGTACAGCTTATCTGGGCGATCCAGCCAAAGCTGTAAACCTGTATGTAGGGGCTGAATATATACAGCACAATCCGTTAGTCGGTGACGGAAAGACGGCTTTCATTGAGTACTTCAACGAGATGGCGAAAGACTACCCTGAAAAAGATATCGAATTTGTGCGAGCAGTAGCGGAAGGCGATTTGGTTGCGCTTCATACGCATCAAACATGGCCTGGTGACAAAGATTACGTGACGATGGATTTCTTTCGCTTCGATGAAAACGGAAAGATTGTCGAGCATTGGGACTCGATACAGGAAGTACCAGATGAAACGAAGAATGGCAATCCAATGTATTGAGAAAACATCTAACATTGCAAATCGATAAGACCTTTAAGGTTGAAATCACGACTCGCAGTAATAGCGATCGCCTTGAGAAGATAGATTGTTGAGGCGATCGCGTTTGACTGAAAGTAAGAGCTTCGATAGGTAGAGATTTTGAATAAAGAAAGACTGAATTATTTAACTGTTATTCAAGAAATTACTGTTTATTTGCAGTCAGATATCCATCTTCCATGTAAATAATGGAGAGTGTAAAGTAAATTGTGTAAAAGCTGAAAGGTATACATAACAATAAC
>JBAXTW010000245.1:0-4442 GCA_037129985.1 Pseudanabaena sp. ELA645
TTTAAATGGAAGTTCCGTGGTTAGTGTCTTGTTACTTCAGCCAGCCTGTACTAGCTCAAGATTTTCTGTGGCGGTAAGTGTATCTGCCTTTTTCTTATCGAGAAGCGTTTGGAGGCGATCGCCTAGTTCATCGGTAAATTTAAAGAGTGTGAGATGGTTGATTTGCTGGATTCGCATTCCTTTGGGGAGAAGGGATGATGGTTTTAGTAGTGTACTCATAATGATTAGATGCGATCTTTCTCAAATTGTACTGAACCGTAGTCAAAGTTTCCACCAAGTTTTTTCATCAACTTTCTTAGAGCTATCACTCTTGAGTCTACTTCGATGGATTTGGGATCGGCAACTTTACTCAAAACTACTCTAGCAAAGACTTTTCCTGTGAATTGATATTTTTTAGCTTTAAAATATTCAATTGTCTGAGTTAGTTGCTCGACAGCAGAAATTAAATCTCGCCCCTTCAATTCGATAAAGTATATATCCGATGCTTGTTCATTCACAGATTTAGATTCACAAACAATCATAAGATAGTCGCATTTTCTTTGGCTTTGGCTAGGTATTACACAGCCATCAATTCTAACTTTACATATTTTCTTTTTGGATGGATTCTGAAGAATATATTTTCTTTTATTCTCTTCTGCAACAATTAGCTTTCCTTCAGAACAATTGGTACAGTCTCGATAATTTTCTTGAAAATCTTGACAATTAAATTTCATGCCTCAATCCTCAAGATCAAACAGTTGATTAAAGGTATCAACAATAATGTTTGAGGCTCTATCGATTTCGGCTGATTGAATTAGTCCCATCTCGCGATCGACAATGGTTCGAGCAGTACCATCTTCTAAGATATAAGCATCTAATCTACTCGATCTAATCCACAAGTGAGGATCTACCACTGCGGTGACTTCTTCGGCTTTATCCATACCTATCTTATGAGCGTATAGCAAATTATTAAAAGATGAAAGAATATAGGGGCTATGGGTTGTCAAAAGAATCTGATTGTCATATTCATTAGCTGGATTATCATTTTGATTAGCTAAAAGGGCTATCAGGTCAATGATTTGTTTTTGGGCGACAGGGAAAAGATGTGCTTCAGGTTCCTCGACAACTAGGAATACTTTCCGATTATTAAGAATTAAAAGCAGGATAAGTAATAAGATCCAAACAACTTCTTGCTGTCCAGATGAGGCAAAATTGATTAAAGTACTTTTTCCATCTGCAAAGGCAATTCTTTCAATACCATTAAAAGAGCTATAAGATCCTCGTAAAATTTGGTTAATTAGATTTTGGGCAAGATTGATAATTTGGATAGTATTAGGATTACTATTAGAAATATGTTCTTGGATTAGTTTATCTAGCCCTTGCTCAAAGATTGGTTTAGCTTGATCGATACGAGCAATGAAATTTTGCATCAGATAATCTAGCTTTGTTAAACTATCTAACTCTGGTTCTCCATTAGATAGCAATTTATCCCCCATATCAATGTTATATCTTTGTTGAGATAAAGTTGTGATTAGACTTCGCCCAGCAGGTAAAAATACAATATCTCTATCATCGCTAAAAAGCCAATTAAGTTCAATCTCAATAGATCCGAATATGGCATACTCTTTTGATTGAATCGTGCTTATTTCTCGTGAGGAATGAAAACCTGAAGATTTTGGATGTAACTCACTATATAAACTATGAGCTTTATCCATTAACTTTTTGAATATTTTTATAAAGTCTTGACTAAATTCAATATTTATAAGGCGATTATCTTGAGATGGATAAATATAAATCTCGATTCCATGACGATACTTATACTCCAGTCTCATGTCTGGAGATTGCTGTATGGAACCATAAATTTTTATAAATTTTTGTTTTGTAAGTTTAGCAAAATTAGAAATAGAGTTGTCAAATTTATTTTGGTTATAGCAGTCAAGATAATATCGATATAAGTCATCTCTTAAGGACTTATAAAAGAATATTGCTTTGCTGACGGTACTTTTTCCGCTAGCTTGAGAGCCAATGAATATAAGGATGTCATTCAGATCAAGCTTGATGTCTGAAATTGGACCAAATTGATGAATGGTTAGTTGTTGTGACATAGGAAAATAAATAGTACTTCCGTAAATTTTTAGAAAGGAGATAGAATATCAATTACTAAAAAATGATAATATACGAAGATTGTATCTGCTTTTTGCTCATAAGTTTTGAACGAGATCGCCTAGTTCATCGGTAAATTTAAAAAGTGTGAGATTGTTGATTTGCTGGATTCGCATTCCTTTTGGAAGAAGGGATTAGGGTTTTAGCAATGTACTCATGGTATTTTTTCAGGTTTGATATTTAGATTTTGACTTTTCATTTTTTCATAATGTGGCGATGTTTACATCTGCTTTTTTTCATGTTCAGTATGGTTTGAACGAGATCGCCTAGTTCATCGGTAAATTTAAAGAGCGTGAGATGGTTGATTTGCTGGATTCGCATTCCTTTTGTGAGAAGGATCGGGACAATATTTTGATTTTGAAATACAAATGAAATTACAGTAAGATGTTGGTACTTATGCTATTTTAGCCAATAAAGATAAATTTTATGTTTGAGCGCTTTACTGAAAAAGCAATTAAAGTCATTATGCTGGCTCAAGAGGAATCTCGCCGTCTTGGTCATAACTTTGTCGGCACGGAGCAAATTCTATTGGGTCTGATCGGAGAAGGAACTGGCGTTGCTGCTAAAGCACTTAAATCTATGGGTGTAAACCTAAGAGATGCCCGTCTTGAAGTTGAGAAAATTATTGGACGAGGTAATGGTGAACTCTCAGTCGAAATACCGTTCACGCCTAACGCCAAGAGCGTACTTGAGTTGTCTTTAAAAGAATGTCGCGAGTTGCAAGATAGCGGTATTGGAACCGAACATTTATTGTTAGGAATAATTCAAGTAGGCGAATCTGTCGCTGTCAGAGTTTTAGAGAATCTAGGTGTGAATTCATCTAGTGTGCGAAGACATGTAATCCGTTTGTTAGGCGAGGTAGAGACTGATTATGTAGTGGCTGTCGAGGTGAAGCCTGATATATCGAAAAAGAGTAATGAAAATATACTAGACAAAAGTTTCTTCCGCCATTTCACTAAAAAGGTCATTCAGTGTCTCCTTCTTTCATCTCAAGAAGCCTTCAATCTAAAGCAGAAAAATGTAAGTCTGGAAATTCTTTTTATTGGGCTGCTTAAAGAGAAAACATCAATTCCTACTCAAGTTCTTCATTCAATGGGAATAAACTTAGAAAACACTGTAAATCTAATAACTAGAAGGCTTAATTCTATAACCCTCTTTCCCGAAGAGTTGAATCTTCTAGAGGTTTTGCAAGGTTCAATTAATTTATTAAATTCAGAATTGAGAAAATTAGTTATTGATAGAGAAAATGCAATAACTAGACAAAATTTTGATATGGCATCTCAATTACAAGAACGAGAGAACGATATTAAAAAGCGAATTAGCTCACTAAAGGCAAGAATTGCACCAGATACTTGGGAGATATTTGAGCATATATTTGTAAAAGAAGCTTGGGAAATTAAATTTTCCGATGAATCAGTAAAGGCTTTAAAATTAGCTGTAGAAGAATCTCAAAGACTAAAGCATAATCATGTTAGTTCAGAGCATCTTTTGTTAGGATTACTTGATACAGGAGGTATAGAATTTGTAGATTTTCTAGAAGAATTAGGTACTCATGTAGGAACTCTTCGGAAAAGACTTGACAATGTACTTCGAGGAGAAGCATCTGTCAATAAATATGCAAACAGAATGTCAATATTTACATTGTCAAATAAACTACTCTGAACGGGATAAACGCAATGAAATGTGGTCAGATTAGAAATATTTGCTTCATTTCTTACGAACTTTAGTCCACTTCTGTTGAACACAGAAACCCAAATTGGAGAAGGTGGACGATTTTCTAATGAATACCAAGGTGTTCTACAAGCGGTTAAGTATTTCTTGTCAATACCTGTTTTTTCTCCAATCTCAATATATTTCAATACTTTCTCGTCCTTTGCACTAATAGCGTTTAATAAAAATGATTGTCTGTCGGCATTAACCAAGGAATTAAATTTATCTTTTGTAAAAAAGTTGTCTTTAACGTCAATCGCTTTGCAAATGCAAGGAAGTAAATACTTTTCATCTATTCCATACTGACTTGCTTTATTTATTACAGTACTCTTGCCATCAGCAAATTCAATTTTTTCAATTCCATTTTGATAACTATACGATCCTTTCAAAATTGAATTAACAATACCCTGAGCAATTTTAATTATTTTTATAGATGTATCGTTGGGTTGTTTTTTTTCTAAAATATAATCTTGAATTAGAATATCTATACCATGTTTACAGACAAGCTTAGCCTGATCAATAAGATCAATAAATTCCTTGCTGTAAATAATTTGTTGATGGCTAAACAGGTTGAGAAGGGAAATAAAGAT
>JBAXTW010000246.1:0-4380 GCA_037129985.1 Pseudanabaena sp. ELA645
GACGGAGAGCCGATCGCTTTGACCATCCCGATGATGGGTTTAGTGTTTATGCTCTGCGGTGATAGTTGTTATGTTTGGGCAACTAACTTCAAAATCTTCAATGCAGAGGCTCCTATTTACCATGTGCCATTACCGAATATCTACGGTGATGGCAGAATCTGTATGGGTAATGAGAATAGCTTTTCTAGCCAATTAGAAGGAATAGAGAAACTAGCTGAAGCATGGCAAATGTTTATGAATGCACCGTTCAGCAATCATCTTGTGAATGATAAATCAACTTCCCATCCACAAGATATTCGTTTGAAGCTATTAAAACTCCAGAAATCCAACCGCTATCCAATCGCCGATCTTGTTCGATGTGGCACTTCGGTGAAGGTAGCGATCAATATGATTATAAACCGATGAAATTATTAGAACACGTTCAAAAACACTCAGTTACTACAAACCCAGTTACCGTAACCCCAGTATTGCCAACCTTTAGTGCAGGACTGATCCAGCACATCATTGCCACGAATCAGCATCTGCCTGAAATCGCGGCGACTTCAATGTATGAGTACGTTTACGCAGGAAATGGCACATTTGTCAGAGCGAGACGGGAAGGGTTGGTAGCGATCGCCCCTGTCGTCTATTACAAAGCCAAAGGACTGAGAGCCATATCAGCATCAGTCCAGATGACCTACCCACCAGTACCCGTTGCACTAGTACAGCAAATGCTAGAAGCCGCTCGCCTACCGAGCAATGGAGAAGGTAAACCAGTAGAAATATTGTTTCATCTGCATTTTGAGAATGGTAATTGGCAACTGACAATACCAGAGCAAGAGCAAACCGCCACATCCTGTAAACCGTTAGACAATTCTCTAAATAGCTCCTATGCCAAAGCCCTAATCGAAGTGCATTCGCATCATGGGATGAACGCATATTTCTCAGATACGGACAATCGTGATGAGACAGGCTTTCGGATCTATGGAGTATTGGGTGAAATATTCTCAAACCCACAAATCAGGATGCGAGTAGGAATCTACAGCCATTTCTATGAAACTGCCACAACTGGTATTTTCGAGCTTCCACCCCACCTAACAGATTGTCTATCGGAGGATTGGTAATGCCAACCTTATCATTACCATTTGCCGAAGCCGTGCCAATTTTGCTCCCCTCCTACGATCAACTGGACTTAATTTTAATTGGTTGTGGAGGTACAGGTGGATGGCTAGCTGTGAATTTACCGCGTATCGCCTATCTGCAAAAACAAGCAGGGAAAAAGGTATCGATCACATTCATTGACCCAGATCGGGTAGAGGCAAAAAACATTCCCCGCCAAAACTTTATTCCCAGCAACCTTGGATTGCCTAAAGCATCAGTTCTGGCGGCAAGATATGGGTGGCAATGGGGAATTGAAATTAACGCGATCGCCGCGCCATATAAGGAAAGCATGGCAACACTACGCTGGAAGCATTTGGTGATTTGTATTGGCGCAGTAGACAACCCTGAAGCCAGAGTTGAAATTGCCAAAGTTTTAGAAAACGGGAAATCAGTTTTCTGGCTTGACTGCGGCAATCATTACGATTCGGGACAAGTCCTGCTTGGCTCACAGGACAAAGTGACAAATATGAAAGGAGCTTTTCATGTTTCCACTTTTTGTACGGCGATACCCTCGCCCGCACTGCAACATCCAGACCTATTGGTTGAACAGGAGATGATCTCGCAACTCGTTGGTCAATAGTCCAACTTTGGACTTGAGTCTTGACTTGAGCGGGTTAAAGAATATAATGTTTAAACTTAACTATACTCATCTCTAGATCTTACTTACGGTTCGCTGATTTTTGAAATAGGTCAAAACATTTGACGGGACAATAAGGATCTCAGGCTTTATGAACTTTTTTTACGAAGTTATTGATTTTCACCTTCTTGTATGCATTACAAATAAATTAAAGCAATAATGACCTTTATTAGTATTAATTATCAATAGTAATGCCAAAAAGTGCAAATTAATGAATGTCATTTGCATTAAGAAAATCAGCGAACGGTAAGATCTTATGCTAAATAAACAGCATTGTTTTGCACAGAGTATTATCTCCCTAGAGAAACAACAGATTTATCGCACTCATATGTGTGGATTGTGTCATGCTTTGGGGGATCACTATGGCTTGTTTTCTAGCCTATTGAATCGTCATGAGACAATTCTTCTTAACTTGCTAGTAACAGCCCAAACTCCTGAAGATATAACGGTTGTAGAGCGTCGTTGCCCTCTTAATCCCTCGAAAAAGGTTTCCACGAACCAAGATGTAGCTAGTCAGTTTTCGGCTGCTGTCGCGATTGAATTGGTAAAAGTTAACAATAGCGATCATATTCAAGATAGTCAGGGGAAAGATTTACCTGCTGTTGTTTTGGATAAAGTACTAAAAGCACCTCATGAAACTGCTTTAAAGACATTGACAGCATTAAATTTTGATACTGAAGTTCTGACTGAATTGGGGAAAATCCAAACTTTAGCCGAACAAAGTCCATCACAAGAAACATCACAACCTTCAGCGACTGTCAGCGCTTACTTATTTGGTATGACAGCACGCTTGGCAAATCAGCCACAAAATGAACAAAATCTACTCAAGATTGGCACTTGCTACGGTTCATATCTCTATTTGATGGATGCTGTAAATGATTACACTCGTGATATGGCAAATGGTCACTACAATCCATTAAGGAAATTTAGTCAACAGGGAAAAGGTATCTTAACCCTGTCTCAAGATGGTATTCAATGGCTTCATAATCGTTTTACTGATATTAAAAAAACAATTGAAGAGTGTACTAGTCAGATTAATTTGTATCGCTATGAAGACATGATTACTGAACTACTATGTCAGCCGATCAATCAAAATTTGGTTGCGATTTCTGAGCTAGCTAGTTGTGAAAATGGTCTAACATTTCAGCGCTATGGAATAGCAGATATTTTCAAGATGGCGATGTTTATGTCTCCTTTTCACGAAAATCTTAAATCCAACTATGTAGGCAAAAATTTTCTACATACTGGTAGTTTTGGCAATGGACTTAATGCTGATGCTATTGGCTGCGGAGAATGTCTTTCTGCACCATGCGAAGGATGTGGGGGTTGCGCTTGAGTGTTACGTTGGGGCGGGGGAATAATGCCATGTATTCAATCATTGTGAGATGTAATGCTTATTAATGGATTCAGAAAATTCTATAATTTACTTTTAGTTTCTCGTGCTTTAATGTCTCCATTGACAATAAGCGCTCCAATCATGGGATGGTTAACTGTCTCAAAGTATTTATCTGTATATGAATTTCTAAGTTTAGGAATTGTTGGATTTTGCTTTCATTTATTTGGTTTTGCTTTAAATGATATTCTCGATTTAAACATAGATAAAAATGCACCATCACGTAAAAAAAGTCCATTAGTTATTGGGAAAGTAAAGTTATGGGAAGTATGGTCATTTACTCTAATTCAAATTCCTGTAATGTTAGCTGTTTATTATTTTCTTATTCAAGGTAGTACTATTGGTTTGATCGTACTTTGTTCAAGTATTATTTTGGGTGCAATTTATGATATTTGGAGTAAACAAGGTAACTTACCTAAATTTTTAGCCGAATTAGCTTTAGCCTCTTCTATTGGGATGCTTAGCTTAGTCGGTGCTTTATCGAAAACAGAACAAATTTCCTTGAAAAGTATTATTTTTGCTTTAAGTTTAACCTTACTTTTACTTCTTTTAAATAGCGTTCCTAGCGGGTTGAAAGATTTAAAAACGGATTTTGAATCTGGTGCAAAAAGTTTTGTGATATCTGCTGGATGCAGAATGAGAGATTCAGATCAGATATTTATACCTAAAAAAGTATGGATCTATAGCACAATTCTACAAGTCTTAATCATAGTTAGCTTAGTTTTGATGATGCAATTATTTGTAATATCTTGGCAAACTAATGTTTTAGTTGTTTTACTTACTATTTATGCCATTTTACATTTACGAATGATTCTTTCTCTCAAATCTTTTACTGTATTACGTCGTTCAGATCCTCTATTAAATGGGTTTTACAACTATTATGCTACTTCTCTATTTGTACTAGATTTAATGCCGTTCTATCTAAAAATATTCTACATTTTACACATATCAATACTGTTAGTCAAACCTTGGTATCAAGGCATTCAGGTATGGCGAAATGGTTACTTCCTAAAGTGAATACTTTACTAATTATAATTAAACAAAATCTATCAATCAACCTAGATCGAGAAACAGAAGCCTACTTAGCAGAAATCCATTACAGGATGCTGCCCCTGATACCTCACTACGAGAAAATCGCAAACAAATTGTCAATATTAGAATAACAACAAGATAGGAGAAATAGAGCTATGACGATCGCCCAAATTGAAAA
>JBAXTW010000247.1:0-4336 GCA_037129985.1 Pseudanabaena sp. ELA645
ATTTTATACTGCTATTATGTATTGCTTGTTACCAGTTTGAATTTGGAATTGCTGCAGTATAAGAAACATGATGAGAAGTATCTAAATGATTTTTATAAGTACATTGAACCAGAAACGGGAAGACGTTATAGACTAGGTGACTTAACCAATCCTAATAAAGATAGACCAAATTTAACTTATGAGTTTTTAGGTGTTACAAGAGTATGGCGATGGACAAAAGAAAGGATGCAAGAAGCCTATGATAAGGGGTTAGTTATTCAATCAAAAAGTGGCTCAGTACCAGCATTTAAAAGATATTTAGACGAGCAGGAAGGAACTCCAATAGATGATACATGGATCGATGTACTTCCTATTCAATCTCAATCTGGTGAATCTCTTGGATATCCCACTCAAAAACCATTTGGACTTTTGGAGAGAATTATTAGTGCTTCTAGTAACGAAGGCGATATAATTCTTGATGCCTATTGTGGCTGTGGTACGACTGTCGCAGTTTCACAAAGATTAAACCGTCAATGGATTGGAATTGACATCACCTATCAAAGCATTAGCTTAATTCTCAAACGCTTAGAAGACTCCTTTGGCAAAGGCGTACTAGACCACATCACCCTTAACGGCATTCCCAAAGATATGAAATCTGCCGAAGCGTTAGCTAATAAAAGCGACGATCGCACCCGTAAAGAATTTGAAAAATGGGCAGTCCTCACCTACTCCAACAACCGCGCCACCATCAACCAAAAGAAAGGCGCAGACAAAGGTATTGATGGAATTGCTTATTTTAGAAGCGAAAAAGATGATCCTGAAAAAATTATTTTGCAAGTCAAATCTGGCAAAGTTAAATCAGGCGATATCCGCGATCTGCAAGGCACAATGACCCGCGAAAACGCTACTCTCGGCATATTCATCACCCTGCAAAAGCCCACCAAAGACATGATCAAAGAAGCAAAAGAAGTAGGGATTTATAAAAGTCAATACATGAGCGCTCCCGTTGATACAATTCGGATCGTCACTGTCCAAGAAATCATCGAAGAACAAAAACGACTCGATATTCTCCTTGCCTTAGAAGTCTTGAAGTCGGCTGAAAAGCAAATGGAAGTTAATCAAGGTACGCTAGACTTGGAGTGATAAATAGGCGATCATTTTTCTGTGAAAATTTTAGTTGAAAAAGCTAATGTGGTACTTGGGAAAAATCAAATAGCAATCGATATTAATTTAAGAATTATTGCTCCGACTTCATCAGAAAGTATGTCTAAAGATACAGAAGTTACAGAAACTAATCCATCTTTGTCTATCGATTAAAAAAAGATACTAAAATTCTAATTACAAGAAGTAGAGAGTGGTGTAGCCCAAAAAGGCGGCGCATTGCGCCGCCTTTTTATCTATTCAACTGTGACAGATTTCGCGAGATTTCGAGGTTGATCGACATCTAAACCACGATGTGCGGCTACATGATAGGAAAGCAATTGCAATGGAATCACGGTGAGAATCGGTGAGAAAATCTCGTCAACCACAGGAATCGGCAAAATGTAGTCAAACACCTCATGGGCGGCAGGATCATCAAGAGGTGCAACACCAATCAATTTTGCATCCCGCGCTTTCGCTTCTTGTGAATTAGAGAGAACCTTCTCATATACTGACCCAGGGGTGGCGATCGCTACTACAGGCACATCCTCATCGAGCAAGGCGATCGGTCCATGTTTCATTTCACCTGCGGGATAGCCTTCGGCATGGATATAGCTGATTTCCTTGAGTTTGAGCGCACCTTCAAGAGCGATCGGGAAGTTGATACCACGACCTAAAAAGATAAAATCTTTAGTATGAGTAAATTGACGTGAAAGCTCCTCAATATAACGCTCTTGACCTTCGAGAATCCGTTCCATATAGGCGGGAAGTTGTCGCAATCCTTCGATTAATTCTTGGGTTCTTGCTTCAGTTAATGTACCTTTAGCCGCGCCAAATTCTATGGCTAGTAAATAGAACATCAGCAATTGCGCCACAAAGGTTTTGGTCGCCGCCACCCCGATCTCAATTCCTGCCTGAGTATCAATCACCGCATCGGAAATTCGCCCTATGGAACTTTCAACCCGATTGGTAATACCCAGACAGCGATCGCCTCTTGATTTGGCAAGTTCTAATGCAGCAAGAGTATCAGCAGTTTCGCCTGATTGGGTCACACCAATCACAAGGGTATTTTTCAAAGAAGGTGGTGGTGAATAGCGATATTCAGAAGCATATTGAACGCTGGTTGGTACACCTGCAATCTGCTCTAGCAAATACTTACCCACTAGAGAAGCGTGCCAACTGGTTCCACAGGCAATAATCTCCACCCGTTCAATCGGCTCAATAAAATCTGCGGGGAGATTTAAATCAACTTTATTTGCTTCACTAACGTAGCTAGCCAATCCTGTCCGAAATACCCCAGGCTGCTCATAGATTTCCTTAAGCATATAATGCTTGAAACCTTGCTTCTCGACCATAGTGGGATTCCAGTTGAGAGTTTGGGGAGCGCGGCGGAGGCGATCGCCTTTAGCGTTATAAACTTGCACCGAGTCTCTAGTCAGTCGGGCAATTTCACCATTTTCCAACGAAATCACGGTGCGCGTATAGGCGACTAGCGCAGGTGTATCGGAAGCGCAGAAATTCTCATCTTTGCCAATCCCGATCACTAGGGGCGCTTGTTGACGCACGACCACTAATTCATCGGGATAATCAGCATGGATCACCGCGATCGCATAGGCTCCCTGTAATTTTGCGATCGTCAGTCGTACTGCTTCAAACAGCACCGATGGCGAATTGTCAGGAATAATATTACCCTGCTTTTCCAATTGAGCTAAAAACTCAGCAATCAAGTGGGGAATTACTTCCGTATCGGTTTCGCTGACAAAAATATGCCCAAGCTGTTTTAGCTCTGTGCGGAGAATGTGGTAGTTCTCCACAATCCCATTCTGCACAACCGCCAGATTTCCCATCGTATTAGTGTGTGGGTGGGCGTTATGCTCCTCTGGCTTACCATGTGTCGCCCAGCGTGTATGTCCAATACCAATGGGGGATTGGGGTGCAGTGTCTGCATTTAATTTTTCTTCGAGTTGGATGAGTTTACCTTTGGCTCTGACTCGATGCAAACCACGCTCAAGGGGCTGAGAAACGATGGGAATTGTGGCTACGCCTGCGGAGTCATAGCCGCGATATTCGAGCTTGCGTAATCCTGAAATTAAAACTTCATTTGCCGAGCGATGTCCGATATAGCCAACAATTCCACACATAATGTCAAGTTACAAAGATCTGAGTTAAGTATAGTAATAATTTTCTGGCATCTTGCGCCAAAAATCTGTTATCAGTAAACTGTCTGTATTTAATCATGGGAAGTTCCCTCGATTGCGAGCAATATAGCGCAAAGCGCTGAATCAGTAATCAAAAGCAAAAAAGCCGCTTCAAACTATATTTGAAACGGCTTTTAGGAATTGCCAATATAATCAAGATTAAAAACAATCGACTCAACAAACATTTGGATGTGCTGAATCTGTTGAATTTAAAACTGATAGCTCAAGCCAAACGTTAGAACAGGATAAATACCTGGAACGTTTTTATTAACCTCATCTTGAGCTTTTTTCTTTTCCGCCTCTAGATTACTATTGAAAACAGGGTCATTCGTAATTGAACCAGACGCAGTAATCTCTGCCTTCGGTGTTCCAGCAAACATCACGCCCAAATTAGAGTAGATCCCAAATCCGCCAGCAATTTGTGTAGCAAAGCCGATACCAATGTAGGGAGCAATACTATTTGGGAAGCTAAAAGTTCCGTTAATACTACTGTCATTAGGCACGGTATAGGGGACGTTGTTCACCTTGACAGTAGTAGTACCTCCATTGGGAACAGCCTTACCTGAAAGGCGATTATTTTGGTAAGCTAAACCACCTGTGATTGAGAGAAAACTATTAAGCCCAAAGGGGTAGTAATCAACCAAGGCTGTCGCACTGAATAGATTCAAGTTACCATCGTACTTGATGTCGTTGGTTGTCGAGTTAATCCCAAACCCTGCGTAGTTTAAACCAACTCTAGCTTGGAAGTTGCTGTTGATCGGCGTAGCCACAGCTAGACCAAATCCAAGCGTACCAACGGAAGGCATGATTGTAAAACTGCTGCCAAAACTAGGCTCAGGAGATGTGGTGGCAGTTACAGGTTGGTCACCATTGGCCACCAAAGTCTGAGGGGATGTTGTCTGAGGATTTGCAATACCTGCGTTGGAGCGAAGGTCAGAAGCTTTTGTAGAAACTTTCATATCACCACTTACGGTTCGCTGATTTTTAGGGAGGGAGATCAGATTGTAAGAGAAGGCGAG
>JBAXTW010000248.1:0-4327 GCA_037129985.1 Pseudanabaena sp. ELA645
TCAGCATAGGCAACAAAGACGATGGCAGCCCCAAAGATACCGCCGCCAATATTATTGCTAATCGAGAATTCGTCGTTAATCTCGTCACAGAAGATTTATTAAGCGCGATGAATATCTCCGCCGCCAACTTCCCAGCCGAAGAGAGCGAACTCACCGCCGTTGGACTCCATGAAGCCGAATCAAAACGAGTCAAAGTTCCCCGCATCGCCGAAGCGAAAGCAAGTTTAGAATGTGTACTGCATAGCCAACAGCCATTAGGAGCCTACAATCTAATCATCGGTGAAGTCGTGATGTTTCATGTGGATGACAGCATTATTGGCGATCGCTACCATATCAATGGATTTGCGCCCATCGGTAGAATGGGATCGCCTTCCTACTATTGTCGGACAGCAGATAAGTTCGACCTCCCGCGCATTTCTTACGAGCAATGGCAACAAGATAAATACCAATGAGTTCAAAGTAAATTCTATGCAAATTCAAGCGCTTTCTCGTTCGACACTCTCATCTGCGATTGAATTAGCAAACCTAGTTTTTCCTTATCAAAAATTACTAGAAAGAGCGGATTTAGCTTTCCGACTAAGCCTGACATCTGGATGGATACCAAAACTAATTCTTCGACTAGCGAGTGTTGCAGAGGCTCGTTATTGGGTTGCCCTGAACGAGGATGGAGATGTAATAGGGGTCACTGGACTTTATAAGTATCTTAAGGATAGAGATGACTCACTTTGGCTCGGCTGGACTTGCGTTTCTCCTATAGCCCGTGGCAATGGAATTGGCGGACAGTTAGTAGACTTTGCGATTGCGAAAGCTCGTTCTGAGGGCAAAAAATTTCTAAAGCTTTATACCTCTAACCATCCAAATGAAGCCGCCGCGCAGTATCTCTACGAACGGAGAGGTTTGCAAGTTGTTAGTGAAAGAGCATTACAGGGAAGCAACTTCAAGAGAATATATCGCGAACTCGATCTTAAACCCAAAAATAATTATATCGGCTAACGTAAAATTAGTAATTAGTAGCAAACAGGAAACCTACAATGAAAACCAGAAAACTAGGCAATCAAGGACTAGAAGTATCCGAACTGGGACTCGGCTGTATGGGAATGTCCGAGTTTTATGGCATCGGTGATAAACAAGAAACGATCGCTACAATTCACCAAGCCATCGACCTCGGTGTAAACTTTCTCGATACCGCCGACATGTACGGCCCTTTCACCAACGAAAAGCTAGTTGGCAGCGCCATCAAAGATCGCCGAGATCAGGTCATCATTGCCACTAAATTTGGCAATGTCCGTAGCGCTGAAGGAGGGTGGCTAGGCATTAACGGTAAACCAGAATATGTGAGAAAGTCTTGCGATGATTCACTACAGCGCTTAGGAGTAGATGTCATCGACCTCTACTACCAACATCGCGTTGACCTGACTGTGCCAATCGAAGAAACCGTTGGCGCAATGGCAGAACTAGTCCAACAAGGGAAAGTCAGATATCTAGGGCTATCCGAAGCTGCCCCCGCCACAATCCGCCGCGCTCAAGCTATTCATCCCATTTCTGCCCTCCAAACAGAATATTCCCTATGGAGCCGAGATCCTGAAGATGAGATCCTACCAACATTGCGAGAATTAGGGATTGGCTTTGTACCATACAGTCCCTTGGGTAGAGGATTCCTAACAGGTGCGATCGCTAGTCCCGATGATTTTGCTCCCGACGATTTTCGGCGGATATCGCCACGCTTTCAAGGTGAGAACTTTGCCAAGAATTTAGAATTAGTAGAACAGGTAAAAGCGATCGCCACTGAAAAAGGAATCACCGCAGGACAGTTAGCTCTAGCATGGCTCTTGGCTCAAGGTGATGATATCGTGCCAATCCCTGGAACCAAACGCTGTAAATATCTGGAAGAAAATATCGGTGCGGCTACAGTGACTTTGACTGCTGAAGATATCCATCGTATTAATGCAGTAGCACCTCAAGGCATTGCCGCAGGCGATCGCTACCCCGCCCAAAATATGAGTGCGCTCAACCGTTAAATCTAATTTATGCTAAAAAATTTCTGGTATGCAGTTGAGTTCTCACATGCAGTTACATCTACGCCTATGCGTATTAGAGTGCTGAATCAAGATTTGGCACTCTATCGCACGGAAACGCAGCGGATTGTAGCTATGCAAAATCTATGCGCTCATCGTGGTACGGCTCTATCTGGTGGACGGGTTAAAGGTGAATGTATAGTTTGTCCCTATCATGGCTGGGAGTATCAAGCTGATGCAGTATGCATAAACATTCCTGCTAATTCACCTGATACACCTATCCCCCTTAGAGCTAAGGTCAAGGTTTATGAAGCTCAAGAAAAGTATGGATGGGTATGGTTATTTATGGGTGAGGCTCCTGAATCAGAGCGTATCCCGATTCCTGAATTGCCTAACTTTGATTATGCTAAACTCAAATCTCTTCATGGGGATTTTCTCTGGCATACCCACTACAGCCGTGTTATGGAAAATGCCTTAGATGTTGCTCACGCACCTTTCGTTCATGCTGGTTCCTTTGGCGACAAAGATCGTCAGTAATCAAAACTCGGACAGCTTTCTTTTTACCCAATATTACTGTGCTAGAAGTAAATTTAGTATTTGGTAGATTACTTATTTACAGCCCACATTCCGCTCTTATTTTACTGAAAAAAATATTTAGAAAGGAAATGCTTATACAGTCAGTGTTTTGAGGCTTAATCACACAAAAATCACTATTTTAATATTGTCAATAAGGACGCACTAATAGGATTTATTATCATTAATTTCTTTTGAAATCGCTGAAACCCTGATTGTCTCGTTGTAAATATTTTTAGGCTTCCATTACGAGCGGAATGTGGGTTACAGCGCTCATGTTCCGATTGATGACCAGACAACCGTAAGTAAATGGATTAATCTACGGAGCTTTTTTACTGGTAATTGGGCAGATGGAGATTCGCGTAAACGGGTCTTAAAGGTCTTCAATCAAGATAAATCGATTGTTGAATCTCAACATCCCAAGGTTGTCCCCTATGACCTTAATGAAGAATTGCACGTTCAATCAGATGCTTTACAGGTAGAGTATCGGAAAATGTGCCGTCAGTTTTTTAAGAATTAGTCGTTCTGCCATCCACACATAGGACAATTCCACTCAATGCGATCGCTAGGATATTTATATCGGCATTGTGGACACAAACCAGTAAACATAGGGTGAGTCATTAAAATTTGATACTGCTGCGCTCTGGTTAATTTTGGGACATGATCGGTTTCATAGGTCACTCGAAATTTAACATCTGGACACGATTTATCAATTATTCCCATTGTGATCTAGATCGCATTTACTCACCCTCAACCTCACAGGAACATAGATTAGCGATCGCATTGCAAACCTTGATAGTAAGAGATACTAAACCCATAGAGAAATTCTTACTAAGGGCAAAAGCAATGATCCTCAATTCACTAAACCAAGTTCGCTCGATCGTAATCAACTCAGTTGCTGGCACTGAAAAAGCGATTGTATTTCTAGGCAAAACCTTTGTAGTCGATAAAGCTTATAACTCTCTCAAAGAAGCGATCTCAGGCTCCAAAAGAGATGTAGATTTGGGCATGGCGGTTTTAATCGCACCTGAAGCCAACCAATTCAAAGTTTGGGTCGCGATTCCCAACCAATTATTTTTACAAGTTTCCTAATTTGCTTTGACCACCAGCAACTCATCCCAACGAGTCGTGTATCTAGGCGATCGCAAATCGCTACGCATTTTCCAATCTTGCCTAATCCCCTCACTGGCAAATCGAATCGTTCCAGAGCCATAGCGCCTATTCAGTAAGTCGATCACCTCCATTAATTTTTCACTATGCATATCCACGGCGGGTGCGAGAAAATCCAACTGCACTGCATCAACCGAGCTTAAATCATTTAAACTAACACCGCATTTTTTATAACTGAATCCATCTCGAAAAATACTGGTCATACAAAGCTTGGCAAATCGAATTAATACTTGAGAGCTATTCGTTGCCGTCGGCAGAGAAACAGATATCGAATTGCTATATTGCGTGTCATTAGGTTTGAAGCGATTAGTTGTCAGAAATACCCCTAGAACCGATACCCTCAAGCCTCGATGCCTCAACTTCGCCGCCGCCCTTGCTGCATGGTGCGCGATCGCCTCATGCATATGTTCGAGCGTAATTACGGGCTGACCGAACGAACGCGAACACATCATATTCTTTTGCGGTGGGGCGATCGCTTCCAATGGCAGGCATGATAAACCTCTCAGTTCATACATAAGCTAATCGGCATTTAAGTTGCAAGGAATAGTAATATAGAATAACAGACTTAC
>JBAXTW010000249.1:0-4296 GCA_037129985.1 Pseudanabaena sp. ELA645
GCAAATTAATGAATGTCATTTGCATTAAGAAAATCAGCGAACGGTAAGTATCTAGTAGAATTATGCTCAGAATAAAAATCTGGTAAAATCAAGATATGAAATTCGAGTGGGATGAGCAAAAGAACCAAGCAAATATTGCAAAGCATGAACTTGACTTTGCAGACGCTTCCAAAGTTTTTAGGCTACCACTTCGTGTTTCTCTAGATGAAAGACAAGACTATGGAGAAGACCGATGGATTGGAATCGGAATACTTGATGGTCGTGTTGTAGTTATAGTTTTTACAGAACTTGACGATCGTACAATCCGTATCATTTCACTTCGCAAAGCTCTACCTTATGAAAGAAAAAGTTATGAATACTACCTCAAAAACGAATTGGGCGAAAGTTGATTCACTCTCAGAAGAAGAAATTGATACGTCTGATATTCCTCCTTTAACTGAGGATTTTTTCAGTAAGTCGCGTTGGTGGAAACCTGTAGAACCATTGAATGCTTTTGTTCAAATAGATCCCAAAACCTTAGCTTGGTTCCAGTCTCAGGGTGATGATTATGAGAAGAAAATGGCTGCGGCTCTGCGGATTTACGCGGAAGCTCACTCAGCATAATAAAATAAATTGAGGGTGCGATAAATATGACGGCAGTAATTAATAACCATATTGAGATTACTCAAGGTATCTGCGGTGGTAAACCTCGGATTGCTGGACATCGGATTAGGGTTGAGGACATTGCGATTTGGCATGAACGGATGGGTTTGTCTGCTGATGAAATAGTCGCTCAATATCCAACTATCACGCTGTCGGATGTTTATTCTGCATTGGCTTATTATCACGATCATTTTCGAGAAATTAGACAACAGATCGCTGAAGATGAGGCTTTTGCGATGGAAATGAAGGCTAAAACAAGCTCTATTTTGCAACAAAGGTTGAAGGAGCGTTATGGCGGAGTCAATTAGGTTTCATTTAGATGAGAATGTGAATAATGCGATCGCTGATGGATTGAGAAGGCGTGGTATTGATGTGACTATCAGCGTCCAAGCAAATTTAATTTCGGCATCGGATGAGCAACAGTTAGCTTACGCCCATGATCAGGGACGGGTTCTTTTTACTCAAGATAGGGACTTTTTGGAGTTGCATTATTCTGATGTTAAACATTCAGGAATTGTGTATGCAATCAAAGGAAGTCGGACAACTGACGAGATGTTGAGGAGTCTCACGAATCTGAGTCGATATAGCGAAATCATCGGGGGTAATAACAAATGAAAAAATGGCTGATTTTGGTAGGTGTTGGTAGCGCTATTGCTTCATTTTTTGGGATCATAGCTGCTTTATCAACTAAAGATTTGCAACCGACAGTAGTAGCTACGTCTATGCCGCAACCAACGATAGTTGTGAGTGTATTACCAAATACACAGCAGCCAGTAGTAGTGACAGTCACACCTCAGCCCACTAATCTACCCACCGTGCAACCGACAGTGAATACAATAGAGCCAGTCCTAAGCCAGCCTGCTCCAACAATCTCTAAAACCAGAGATCAGCAAACTGATGAAATCGCGGATCGGCTCTTTTACGAGAAATATCCTCAGTTAGATGGAAGAAAGATCCAAGCTAATGAGATAAATTTGCAAGTGGAGTGGAGTCAGATTAGACGCTGTGATGCAGTTGTAGACTATATTTTTTACCAAAGGTATCCCTCAATGCAAGGAAGAAAGATTGGACAAAACCAGACAGATTTGAGAAATGAGTGGCGATCAATTCGAGATACTGTCAGTGGATGTAATTAGGATGAAATCGAATGCTTGAAGGCTTTAACCAGTAGAACATTGCGAACAAAATATGATATTTTTAATGCTGCTATGCTGCTCGATTCCTTTTGGAAAGCACTTCTATAAGTAGAGTCAGCATACAAAGAGCAAGCTTCCATACAAACTTTAGAGAAGAGGTTCAGATGCGTGAAGAAAGAATGGCTAGTTTGATCATGGCTTCTCTGCTAGTTATCGCTATGATCTACTTTGTAGTTAATCCACCACAAGCAGGGAGTATAACCTTACCGATTATCAGATTTCTTGCTGCTCTGTGCGGTGCTCTATCTGCTTTTTTGTTTCTTGGGAGCCTTGATGTAGAAACCCATCTTCCAAAGGTAATTATTAAAGGTAGTGGGGCATTTGCAGTTTTTATCGTAATATTTTTTCTTTTTCTGCACGATATTCCACTAAGCCCAGTAATACCTAAAACTAAAGATCAACAAATTAATGAAATCGCAAATCGGATCTTTCATAAGAGAAATCCTCAGTTGCATGGGAGAGAGATTCAGGCTCATGAGACAAACTTAAAGGTGGAGTGGAATCAGATTAGACGCTGTGATGCAGTTGTAGACTATATTTTTTACCAAAGAAATCCCTCAATGCAAGGAATAGAAATTGGGGAAAACCAGACAGACTTGAGAAATGAGTGGCTCTCGATTCGAGATACTGTCAGTGGATGTAGTTAGAATGAAAATACATACTATATTCAGGCTTTTGTGTGTATTGGGGATCGCCATAATACTCACAGTTAGCTGCTCAGAGTCAAATCAAGAAATTGATACCCAACCTGCTGTAACAACCTCAAGCCAATCCGCAACTACGGCGATCGCTCCCTCTCCATCCCTTAAAGCTATTGCCCCAGAATTTACGCTTGCACCTCTAGAACCGCCTAAGTCGCCAATAAATGCTCAAGTACAGTCATATATCAACAGACTAGTTGCATTGGGTGGTTCGCGTGAAACTCATGGAGTATGGATACAATCAGGTGGACGTTTACTTGGTAGTCATCAAGGTACATCAGCACTGCCTTCAGCATCTGTCACTAAGGTGGCAACTACTTTAGTCGCATTGGAAACATTTAATCCCGATCATCGCTTTACGACGCTAATTAAATATGTCGGATCGATCAAGAATGGAGTTTTGCAAGGCGATCTGATTATCCAAGGTGGTGAAGATCCTTTTTTTGTATGGGAAGAGGCGATCGTGATCGGTAATCTTTTGACAAGCAAGGGAATTAAGCGCGTTTCTGGGAACTTGGTAATCACAGGCAAGTTTTACATGAATTTTGAATCTAGCCCAAGGTTAGCAGGTGATTTATTCAAGCAGGGGCTGAATAGCGATCATTGGACTGGTGATTCAGAAACTCAATATCGCAGCTTAGCTGCTAATACACCACGCCCAAAAATTACCATCGATGGGGAAGTTAAAGTATTACCCACATCGCCAAATGGAGCGAAACTTCTAATTCATCATGACTCATTCCCGCTTGCAGAACTCCTAAAAAAGATGAACCGCTTCAGCAATAACATCATGGCAGATATGTTTGCGGAATCCGTTGGCGGGGCTGCGGTAGTTTCTCAGAAAGCCGCAGACTTAGCGGGTGTCCCTAGGAATGAGGTGCAGTTCGTTAATGGTTCAGGATTAGGAGAGGCAAATCGGATGTCACCCCGTGCGGCTGTGGGAATGTTTCTAGCGATCGCCCGTTATCTAAAGCCTTACAACATGACCATTGCCGATGTGTTTACGGTAATTGGTAAAGATGAAGGGATTTTAGATGAACGAAAATTGCCAAAACTAGCAGTGATCAAGTCGGGAAGTTTGAATACTGTTAGTACTTTAGCTGGAGCATTACCTACCCAAAAGCAAGGGCTAGTATGGTTTGCAATCTTCAATTCTGGCGGCGATTTACAATTGTTTCGGTTAGAACAGGAGTTATTGCTCAATCATCTAGTAGAAAACCTCGGAACAGTTACATCTCCAACTGTGGAGTTGCAAATTAGTTTAAAAAGACAAAGTGAAACATCTCGTAATCAAGTTACAAAGTAATTAGCCCTTAAACTTACGGTTCGCTGATTTTTGAAATAGGTCAAAACATTTGACGGGACAATAAGGATCTCAGGCTTTATGAACTTTTTTTACGAAGTTATTGATTTTCACCTTCTTGTATGCATTACAAATAAATTAAAGCAATAATGACCTTTATTAGTATTAATTATCAATAGTAATGCCAAAAAGTGCAAATTAATGAATGTCATTTGCATTAAGAAAATCAGCGAACGGTAAGCTTAAAAGCTATATTTACGAGGATCGCCTCTGCGAGCAGAACTTTATGGAACTAGTCAAACTAACGATCGCGCAACTTCCATTAATCGGCAACATTTTCAAAGACAAAAATTAATGGTTGTTTTTGGGGATGAATAGGCGATCGCAAAGCTCCAATTATTTACTTACGGTTCGCTGATTTTTGAAATAGGTCAAAACATTTGACGGGACAATA
>JBAXTW010000025.1:0-44048 GCA_037129985.1 Pseudanabaena sp. ELA645
GCCTGCCTTTCCCATTAGTTTTGCTTATCCCCTCAAACCCAGAAGAGCCATAATTGCCTTAAAAATTCTCAATATCAATGGGGTTTTGATTCCACACTATTCCCTAGGTGACTCACTCAATTGGAAACGACGTGTCCTTAAAGAGCAGCAAAAAAGACTCACTTCTGTTCCCTACTCGTTAGGTGACTCGATTGATTGGAAACGAAGTATTCTCAAAGAACGCGCAAAGAGACTTGCAGCTTCTAATCGCTAAAAATAATCTCTAAAAAAGGCGATCGCGTAGGACAGGTTTTCATTGTGATGATTCCGCGATCGCTTTAAATGATGTTAAACAAATGCTTGGCTTATGAGATAGTCGCTAAATCGCTATTCACATACTGGAAATACGAATTTTACCGTTACGACACCACCTGTTAATTCATCCCTCAAATACTGCTGAATTATAGGTTGAGCATCACCAATCACTGCATTAACAAGATTTATATGAGATGGGATATATCGATCAAATGAATGGAAACCGCTTGGAGAAACTTCCAAAAATTCTTCTAGTACTTCTTTTAATTCTACCCCTTCAACAGAGCCGTGGGCAGCAAAATTCCGAGTATTTCTAAATTTCTTCTCAAGTCCTTTTTCGATGAATAATCTCTTTAAGTAGTTGTCTGATGTCTTATTGATATATTCATACAAAGAATATAAAGTAACAAAGTGTAAAACTGGATCACCATTAAGATTTTCAAGACTTAAAAACCTATCAATATATGTATCGATATTATCTTTATATGTTAATAGGATTCTATGGATTTCTAGAAGGTTGACATAAATAAACCCTTCAAAGAGAATGAACCCATCGGTTAATCCTATACATTCTTCGAGGATAATTGGCTTGCATCCAGTCTCATAATTTAATATATCAATAAGAATTTTTTGATTGTTTCTTTTTGCTGGTTTATACTGTTCTCTATATGTCAATCCAATAAAAGCAACCTGTAGACGGTTTAGACATTTTATAATCGCTTCTATAGCTTCTTTTTTAAAATCATCATTATCTATATATTCTGCATAATCCCTTTTATAAATAGCCCCATCAATTCTCATGTTTACGTCAGTAATTAACAGCAATTTGTAAGTGTGATTTTCAAAAACCTTTATGGCCCTTTCATTATCAACATTTTTTATATGAATCTTTCGTAAAATTGAATCGGAAGATAAATGATAAGTACCAGTATAGCCATACTGATTTTTAAATATTTTCATCTTGAGTGATTGGTGGCAAAGGAATCAGTTACAACGTTCGGACTTTGACAAATGGATGATTAACTTTGATGGCAATTCGACAACTAGAAGCGATCACACTCAATTCATCAAACGCATGGTCGAGTTATTGCAGAAGACTGCCTTAAAAATTGGTCTATCTTATTATCACCCTATCACAGATTAAGGACGCGATCGCCTCAACTAATTGCCCTTGACTTCCTTGGCGCAGGCGCACCACGCAACATACCCTCAGTACTCAAATCCTCATCAAGATCTTCCCAATGAATACCATAACCACCACCGCAGACTTCCCACTTAGCAAGCTGCTCACTACTTCCATTCAATAACCTCGGATACCACACCAACGGAACTACAATTGTCCGTCCATCCATCAGATCGACAGTGATCGTATCTTCAGTGAAACTAACATTCTTAACTCTCTCATCCGTCTTAATCGCCAAAGTACTCATACCAAGCCTCCAATAATTGTGTTTGATGTTCGATCACCATAGACTGCAATTTTCTTAACTCTTTAGCAGGAAACCCAATATTTTGAGCCAAGCTAACTGACTGTAACCAAAACTTAGCCGTCAAGTTATCGCGATCAATATGAATATGAGGCGGTTCATTTGGTTCGTGGCTGTAAAAATAAAAACGATATGCACCAATCCTTAAAATCGCTGGCATAACTTAAAAATAACACAGGGTAATTCTTGGCTAATTAAAATATACCAATATGCGATCGCCCTTTACTTTCACAGAGATTCTCGATGATTGGCTACAGCAATATCAAAGCGATCGCGTCAATAGCAAAAAATCATGAGTGAGTCAATCAAAGCAACACGCGCTACTGTGGCGATCGGAGGTTTAACCGTTGATGCTTTCATGCTGCCTGATGGTAGCTATCGAATGTCACAAACACAGGCATCTGAAGCAGTCGGATTATCACGACAAAACGTGTCCGATTTTTTGCGCTCAAATGCCATCAAAACATTACTAGGAGAAGGTTATACGAATCCGATTTTTGGTAACGAACAAATCGAAATTGAGTCTGAAGGTGACAAACGCGGTCAAAGTCGTTTTAACGCAGTCCCGTTAGAAATTGTTGGAGCTTATTGGCTATGGCAATCCTACCGAGGCAATAAAAAAGCTTTGGCTCTCTGTATGGTGCTTATAACTGAATCTTTAGAACGGCGCTTTGATGATGCTTTTGGTATAACTCGCACTCAACAGGAGCGTGACGATCTTCTATCACAAAAAAACCAGCAATTAGAGAAAGCTCTTGCTAATTTAGGTGAAAGCTTTGCGATCAATGATGACATCCGCCGCGAACTCAATGATCTCAAAACATGGATGAGAGATCACGGTATCGATCCTTATGTTCTACCAAGTGGCGATCGCAACCCAAAATCATGAGAGAGTCCGTAAAGAAACCTCATATTCCAAATTTGCTTTTTTTATCCAGCACCGCCAAAAACTTCAATATTTTCAAATACACAGACTGGCGAAGCATGACCAACCCGAATTACTTGGTTTGGCTCGCCTTTCCCACAAAATGGGGAACCGAAGGCTTCGACTGTGTGGCGATCGCCTACTTTAGCGAGACTGCTCCAAAACTGATTGGTGATACCGCGATAGTTGGGATTTCGCAAAGTTTTGGTTAATTTGCCATTTTCGATGAGTTTGGCGTATTCGCAGCCAAATTGAAACTTATTGCGATAGTCATCGATTGACCATGAACGATTGGACTCCATATATACGCCACGCTCAATATCAGCGATCGCTGATGCAAAGGAATGTTCGCCAGCTTCGAGATTGATATTTGCCATGCGATCAATGGCGGGGCGATTCCAAGATGTGGCTCTGGAGTTGGCGACACCATTAATCCCCGATCGCGCTTGACTCTCGGAGCTACCTAAACCGCGTAATAATTTGCCTTCTTTAATTAAATATTCCTTAGTGGCGGGAATTCCTGCATCGTCAAAACCATAACTGGCAAATTCTCCAGCCATTGTCGGATCGAAGGTGACATTCATCAGCGATGAGCCGTACTGCATCTCTCCAAAATCCTTGAGATTCACAAAGCTGCCGCCTGCATAATTGCGCTCATCACCCAAAATGCGATCGATTTCGAGGGGATGTCCGATGCTTTCGTGGATTTGTAACAACATCTGATCGGGAGCTAAGACCAGAGCCGTAGTTTCCTTCGGACATTCATCGGCAGAGAGTAGCTCGATCGCTTGTTCGCCGATAATTTGCGCTCTTTGCAGGATTGCCCCGCGATCAAATACCTCCATACCAATTTGATTGCATCGGGCCAATTGTCCGTTATCGCCGCGTTTTTGGATAATTGCGCCATCTTGAGCCGTGGCGGCATAATCAGTGGCGATGCTCAGAAATTTTTGATAAATATCTGAGCCATTGCTACTTACAAACTTAGTCTCAAGTTCGGTAATAACTGCATAGGCACTGGTTTTGACGATACGATCGGATACTTTTAACTTGTCGCAGATCTCGATTAATAGTTCATTTATTTCTTTTGGGGCGATCGCATCCGATGGTTTGAGAAATGGCGAAAAATACTGCCCGATCGCTTTGGGTCTTTGAGTCGTTGTAAAGCGATGTACAGCCCACTTTGCCGCATTTTTCGCCTGTTGATAGGCTTTTTGGGCAGTTATTTGGATATTAGCAAGATCAAGATGATTGGTGCTGGCATAGCCAAACTGTCCATCGACTAAAACTTCGATCATCACCCCATGAGACAGACTGCGACCATTGGACTGGGGCTTGCGATCGCGGACATAACGAGTCGTATTAATTTCTAGAACTTCTCGTAAGCCAATCCATTCAGCTAATGGGAGATTTATATGAGACAGAGCAGTTTTTAGATCGAAGGTCATAAGCTTTATCTACCGTGCGGTTGCTTTGAGGGACAGTTAATTGAATTGGCTATTGCTTGAGTTTGATGTAAGATTCTAATCAAATCTACCCGACTTCAATAGTAATTATGACGAGTGATATTGTCGCAAGTGCTGATTCTTCAGGATCATCTAGCTCTAACAACCAGTTTGTTTTTTATGTATTTGAGTCTTTAATCGTTATTGGCATTTTTGCTGCTGTTGCACTTACATTAACAGTAGAAGATCAGAAAACAGTTATCTATGCAGCGTTTGGATTGGTTTCTCTCCTTCTTTTGCTGATTTTAAATCGAAAATCCCTGAACAATTTCAATCAGAGAGCGAAACAATTGGAAAACCAGAAAAAGGCCGAGCTTTATACTTATCTCACTAATTCTACTGGCGGCGATGATGTTGATGCGATCAATCTGATCCGCTCCAGAGCTATTCAGTATTCTCAGGAATTGGTTGATGACTACAAAAAGACTCGTCAAAATTCCAGAAATTTTTACTATGTTTTTCAAATTTCTACGATTGTGCTTTCGAGCTTAACACCCATTTTGGTTTTGTTGGATAAGGTTGATGTCTCTATTCCTGCAATTAAGTGGCTACCAGTTATCTTCCCTGCGATCGCCGCGATCGTTACCAGTATATCCACATCATTTCCGCTTCAAGAAACTTGGGTATCCGCAAATACGGCTGTAGAGTTGTTAGAAGCTGAGCAAGAAAAATTTATTTTGGGAGTCAGTGCTGATTATCGTTTCTATGACTTGGGTGACGATCCACAGTTACAGAAGCAAAAAGTTTTACAATCCGTCGAAAGTTTTATGAATCAAGTTAACCAAATTCATTTGAAGCAAGTTCAGCAGGCTAAGCCCGACAAGAAACAGGAAAATACTCAAGAAACTGCTCAAACAAATAGCTAAGAGCCAAAATTTTTAGGTGGGCTTTGCTCACCTAAAAATTTATTTATATTCAAAGCGGGTGATGGGATTCGAACCCACGACATTCTCCTTGGCAAGGAGATGCTCTACCACTGAGCCACACCCGCATTTTGCACTTTACTTTGAACTAATTTAGTAGAATGCGTTTAGCGCTTTATTAATATGACAAACTTTGTCGCTATTGTCAACTAATTTTTACTTAAACATCAAAAAGAGCGCTAAGCGCTCTTTTTGAATCAGTATTTAAAGCCGTTTTTGCGTGTATGAATAGCGGACTCACCATCACGAAGGCGATCGCCTCCTGTAATAGTCGCTAAAACCACAGTGTGATCACCAGCATCAAGGCTACTGGTCACAATCGCATCAAGATAGGCGATCGCATCAACTAAATAGGGCTGACCACTGGGAGCCGAAGCAGTCTCAATCCCCTCAAAAGGATCAACATCTGGCGCAAAACCTTTCGCAAAATGTCCAATGATTTTGCCCTGACCTTTTTCGGCAATGTTAATCACCACAGGACTACCGACGGTTAAAAACGATTCAATCGGTCTACCTTTACCAACAATAATGGTCACAGAAGGCGGATTAAAGCCAGCTTGTTGCACCCATGAAGCGAGCATCGTCGCGGTTTTACCATCTTGTTGCGATGTCACAATAAATAATCCACTGGGAATAGCGCCGATCGCGGCTCCTAGTTGTTCGTTTTGAGAAATAATATCGGTCATTATTTAGATCAAACTTTTGAAAATAAAAAACTTCTTTTAGCTTACAAGCTCCTGAGTAGCGCCAAAAACATTTTAAGGATGCTAGCCAAGCCAACATCCTTAAAATAGAATACTAAACAAGAAAATACTTAGACGTAAGCAGTCTGGAAGCCCCACCAGAGTAGGAATCCGATCGCACTTAATACGACAACACTAGAAAGAACGATCGATACAGGGCTATCAGCGTTCTCAAACTTCATGATCCCGCGATTGAAATCTGACATATAAATAAAACTCAACTAGATGATTTAGATCACTTAATCAAAACACTTAGATTATCGCTCACCTATGGCGGCGATCGCTCAAAAGTAGCAAAATATCTGGGAATAAGCGATTTAGGATAACAAATTACCTATGCTAAAAAAGATGCGGGTTTTTGGATTACCCTCGAAACCGATTAAAAAATTAAAGGAATTACCGCAAGATGCAGGTGTGTACTACGTTACAGCCCTCTGGATCGTGCTGTATGTCGGTAAAGCCAAAAATCTTCGCAATCGTTGGCGACCTTCATCTCATCATCGCTACCAGCAATTTAGGGTATTACATCCCTTTGGGAGATTGCATTACAAGGTTTTAGGACTTCATCAGATTACCCGCTATGAAAAATCTGAGATTGCCAAATTTCGCCCCGCATGGAATAGAACCAGAATGAATCCCAGTCTTTGGGATTTACTATGCTTGTTTATGGCGGTATGGGGAAGGGTAGTTATTTACAGTTTGTTGTTAGTAATAGTGATCGGCACGATTATCTATTTGCTATTGCGATCGCTTTGACGGTAGTGATATTCAGACATTTACCTGATTTTTATATATCACTAGATTTAAAATAATACAAGTTGATTAGATTTTATTTTGTTAGATTGTTTGAAGTTATTAAAAGCATTTTCTTTATAAGAAAATGCTTTAGCTCTAATCGATTGAATATCTTCAACGGAGTTAGTTATTTCCATATTATTTTTTAGCGAATCCAACACAAGTATAGACTCGCCAATAGCTTTTGCAAGTAGCGGCGGGACAGCGTTGCCAATTTGCCGCCATTGTTGGGTTACAGTACCACAAAAAAATAATTGGCAGGAAAAGACTGAATTGTGGCTGCTTCTCTAAGCGTTAAATAGCGATTTTCAACTGGATGATAGTATGTTGAACTGACCATTGGTTATGGGGCTAGATGCACTTGATGCGATCAAGGTTGGTCTTGCGAGAGTTGAAGCGCTATTACTCTATTACTCAGCAAAAGGTTATCGATGAAAACGGTCTAACACTGAGTTAGAACTCACCTCTCAAAAGCGATCTAGCGATCGCGCTATTCATCGTTTCGGTGCGCGGAGATTGAAAGAAAAGATATGATACAAGTTAAAATATTAAGCATTATTTAATTACAACTCAGTATGAAATTCAATGTAACGATTGATCGAGACGAGGATGGTGTCTGGATTAGATTAAAGAAGGTGAAATAGCAACATTGTCTGTTCTCGATCATCGTGAAGTGGCTAAAGGGACTTTGCGGAGCCTTATCCGAACTGCTGGGTTAACAGTACAAGAGTTTATTTCTGCTATTTAAACCCACAGTTTACGACCTAACATCGCGTTGGAGCTAACCTTGCCAAAACAATCTTTGAAAGCTAAATTTCAACCCAATTGGCTGTCACAACGCGCAGTTCAAAAAAAAGAAGCGATCGCACTCATCTTCAAATCGCTATCTAGTCCTGAAGCGGAACGTTGGACATATTCGCAATTAGAACAATGCGTTAATGATTGGGCGGAACGTTTACAAGCATTGGGTCTAAAATCAGGCGATCGCGTTGGTTTACTCTTAACCAATCATCCTCGATATCTCATCATTGTTCATGCTTTAGTAAAATGTGAAGCGATCGCAGTCTTTTTGAATATTCGTCAAACTACCTCAGAAATTGATTGGCAGATAGAAGATAGCCACACTAAATATTTAGTTTGTGATGAGTTTACGCAACCAACCGCTAATAGTTTAGAGGAACAATTTGATAATTTAAGTTTAGTAGTTATAAATTCTCACTCCCAAAAATTCCCATCTTCTAATGAAGAAAGAAGCCTCTTGTTCCCTTCTTCCTCAGGGAGAGCGGCTAGGGGTGAGGGCTTAATTAATCTCGATAATATACAAGGGATTTTTTATACGTCTGGAACAACTGGCAAACCTAAAGCAGTTCCCTTAACTTATCAAAATCACTTCCATAGCGCGATCGCCTCAACTCTTAATTTAGGAATTAATGCAGATGATAACTGGTTAATATGTATGCCGCTTTTTCATGTGGGAGGATTAGCGATCGTATGGCGCAGTGTGATTAATGGAACTGCAATTACGCTATTACCTAAATTTGACGAGCAGGAAGTTTTAGAAGCGCTCGCCACCGAAAAAGTAACTCTCATTTCTCTAGTGCCAACGATGCTAAGTCGTTTATTGCAACATCCTCAGGCTGGAAATCTCCAAAAACTACGTGGGATTTTATTGGGTGGCGCACCTGCCTGTTCAAAACTAATTGAGCATTGTCTCCAGTTAAATCTGCCAATTATGCCCACATACGGAATGACGGAAACAGCTTCACAAATAACTACGCTTGCAGCCCATAAGGTTAAGTTTAAACAAGGTTCTTCGGGCTTGCCACTATTTGGAAATCAAATTCGGATTGTTGCCGAAGATCATACAGAACTTCCTGATGGTGCGATCGGACAGATTCTAGTTCGGGGTGCAAGTGTGATGACTGGTTATCTGAACTATCCTGAAAGCAAATCGATCCAAGATGGTTGGCTACATACGGGAGATTTGGGTTATTGCGATCGCAATGGTTATCTCTATGTCGTAAGTCGCCGCTCGGATTTGATTATTAGTGGTGGTGAAAATATCTATCCATCGGAAATTGAATCAATTTTATTAGAACATTCTGCGATTATCGAAGCCTGTGTGGTGGGAATTAGCGATCGCGAATGGGGAGAATCGGTGGCGGCAGTGATTGTAACTGAAGTTGAACTATCTTTAGCCGAGGTCAGAAACTTTTGCGAACAAAAATCGCTATCACGATACAAGTTACCAAAATCAATCCACATTTGGGATTCATTACCAAAATCGGCTTCAGGCAAGCTATTACGTCAAAATATTCGCGATCGCCTAAGTTGATTTGTCCTAGCATCACTGGGTATAGCTATAATAAGCTTAAAAATTTATCGGTAATACAATGAGCGCACCAGCACCAACCGCCACCAAAATCGGACTCAATACATCTTTACCGAGTATTCGCCGTATCCATCAACTTATTCGTGACAAAAAAGAAGTCGTAGTCAAAGTCCTCACAGGTGACGAACTACAGGGACGGATTGTTTGGATTGATGATCAATGCCTCTGTGTCGATGTTTCTGGCGATAAGATTGTCGTTTGGCAACAGGCGATCGCTTTCATCAAAGGTTAAAAATAGCAGGCGATCGCGGGGTAATGTTCTATTAAACCTGCGGGACTAGTAAATTTCTGGCGATTAAGATTTGTTAAAATAACAGGGAACATAAATTTAGGAAACTGGTATGGCGAACATCGAAATCTATACATGGAGAATGTGTCCCTTTTGCATAAGAGCTAAGCATTTGCTTGACAAAAAAGGTGTAACCTATACTGAATATGCGATCGATGGCGATGAGGCTGCGCGATCGCAAATGGTGGCAAGAGGTTCCGACGGAAAGCGTTCTGTACCGCAAATTTTTATTAACGATCAACATATTGGCGGTTGTGATGCGATTCACAATTTAGACCGTCAAGGTCAACTCGATGCTTTGCTTGCCTAGGTATTTAGACGAAGATGGTCAATGCGCGATCGTAATATCGGATAACATAAAGCCATCTTCTCTTAACAACCTTTGTCATGGGTACAAACACACAGATAATTCGATCTATCTTGAAGTTATGTATGGATATCAATGCGGATATTGTGAAGGGACAGTTCAACCACGAAGCGTTAAACAGCAGATGTTCAAACATAGGGATGGATTTGTCATCCTCGAAGATGTAACGATTGGTGTTTGTGATAATTGCCGTAATCGCTATTATTCAGCCGATATCCTTCATGCTGTTCATGCCGTTGCAACTGGGAAAAGCTCTCCAGAGAGAACTGAGAAAACACACCTAAAATCAGCTTAAGCAGGTCAATAGAAACCTGTAAATGCAAAGATCCCCGACTTTTTTGTGAATTTACAGGCTGTCCTTGCCCGCTCAGAAAAAGTCGGGGATCTTAACTTTTGATTTTTAAGCTTTCTTATGCTTAGCTACTTAGTCTTTTTTAGACTTGTTGCGAAGGAAGGTTTTTAATAGTCTCTTACCGCCAAAGCCAAGCCCCAATGCGGCTAAACCCAATGAAGGATCGAAGTCAAAGGGAACTGGAGTTGCGTCTGGAGCAGAGAAGTTAGAAAAAGTCGTAGAACCTGCTCCAAAACTATTATCAATTGTGTCAATGCCAAAGCCAAACACATCACCTGTTGCTACGGTAAATGAGTCCGTCCCCGAACCTGTTTTTACAGAACTAGCAAACAAAGTTGTTTTACTCCCATTGAGAACACGAAACAAGGGATCAAAACTAGCATTAGTGTCAGGAGTTGAATAACTCCAGTTAAAGGTTACAGTCCCACTGCCAGCCGCAGTGACAGTGTATGAGGTTGAGCCAGGATTATTGCTATTATTATTTCCACCAGTTACGGAAATTGAGGTTGGGGCGTTAGTGGTATTAACTAAGCCATTACTGCTAGTACTGAAAGTCCAATTGATTGGGGCATAACTGCCCGAAAAGTTAATAGCAAAGGATTCGGCGGGATTCATGGCAACGATCGCTCCCGTCATCCCCATCATCAGTCCCAAACCCACAAAGCTGAATTTTTTATGTGAGGGGGGGGGTAGAAATACTTACTTGAGAGTTAAACAAACTTAGGTCTTGCATACTCGTATACTTGATTTTGGATTAGTATCTGACTCTCCGATAATAAATTGCAATATAAATACTGTCAACCAATAAATATAGGTGATTAGGCTTAATTAATTGTTAGATAGTGGAACAGGCTTCTAGCCTGTTGACGGGCGCTAATTCTAACTACTGCAAACTAATGCATCGTAGGTTGCTTTAAACCCTGCTTGTTGGAGAGACTTAACAGCAGTTTCTTCATCTTTAACCCAAAACTGATTGCCCAAGCGGATCAACTTTGGCATATATTCGATCGCTGCGATTACAGGAATTTTGCCAAAAGTCTCGGATTCATTTTTGCCATGACCATAGCTGTTACCAGAGTTACCATTATTCCCACCGCTATAACCAGAATTCAGATTTAAAGCATTTTTGAGTTGTTGCAAGATTTGGCGATCGCTGGCCTGTTCCCTTGTGAGTTCCACACGCACCATCCGCACGGACTCAATCGGCTGCATATCGTCAATGATTAATTGTGTTTGTTCATCGCGGCGATCGATTTTGCCCCACACCATTACCCGCTTGTCTTTTTCTAATAAATGTTTGACCTTATCGAAGATTTTTGGAAAAACCACCGCCTCTGTACTGCCTGTGAGATCCTCAAGCTGTAAAATCGCCATGTTATCGCCTTTTTTGGTGATTACAGATTTAATATCGAGGATTAAGGCGATCGCTGTCACCGTCTTAGTTTCTGATGAGTCGGGAATATCACAAAGATTAATCGGAGCCATTACCTTCGCCGAACGGCTGACCACACTGAGCGGGTGATCAGAAATATAGAAACCGAGTAGTTCTTTTTCTAGACGTAGCTTTTCTTGAGAGGAGAAATCCTGAACTCGCGGCGTTACTGGCGCAGTATCAAAGGTTTTGGTATTGCTGCTCTCCCCAAAAAAATCAAACAGATTGCCCTGCCCTGAAGCCTGTTCCTTTGCTCTGCGTGAAGCCCATTCCATCGTGATATCTAAATCACTCATTAACTGATGGCGATTCGGCTCTAGTGAGTCTAGCGCCCCAGTTTGGATCAATGCTTCTAACGCTTTTTTGTTAAGCGATCGCGAATCTAATCGACTACATAAATCAGCAAGCGAGGTAAACAGTCCATCCTGACGCGCCGTTAGAATTGAAGCGATCGGACCTGCGCCAAGATTTTTAATCGCCGCCAATCCAAAGGAAATTTGTTTACCATGCGGTGTGAAGTCTTCGCCTGAACTATTTACATCAGGAGGAACAACTGCCATTCCCATACTGCGGCAGTTGCCAATATACCTCTGTACCTTGTCTTGATCGCCAGTGACCGAAGACAACAAAGCAGCCATATACTCAACGGGATAATTCGCCTTGAGATATGCGGTCTGATAGGTCACATAGCCATAGGCGACGCTATGGGATTTGTTAAAACAATTTGAGGCAATATAGCCTTGATCGAGTAAAAAATTATGATCACGCTGTAAACCGATGTCGAAAACACATTGCAACCCCAACGATTTACGACTAACTATTTTCATGCTATTTCGATCTTAAATTTCCAAAGCAGGAGTCTAGCCACTGCCAACCCCAATTTCAACAAAATCTATGGCTCAAATCCCTCTAGTTCAGGAACTTCGGCAACTAGGTGTACACCTTGAATGTACAAAGAACGACCATACTTACCAACGTTTTCTAAACGTAGCTTTCGACCTTGTTTTTTGGCTTGTACTGCCATATCGATCGCCGCGCCTACCCCTCTACTGACAATCTTGGTAACGCCTTCAAAGTCTAAAACGATTACAGCGAACTTAGGAGCATCTGGTTTAGGATCAACAAGAGGCTGGACTGTAGCCCTAAAAGCGGGTACTGTAGTTACGCTCAAAGCACCATTTAGTTTGAGAATAACTTGATCGCCGTCAGCTTGCTCAACGATCTTGAGTTCATCTTGTAAAAATGAGGAATGAGTCATAATTGAAGAATGGGTTTGGGGTTAGACAGAAACTTACTCATACGGACTGTTGTACCTTGATCGCTAGATTCGATCTCTAGGTTATCGACCAGTGCTTTGATCATATGTATACCAAATCCACCGTTTTCGACTCCTATCTCAGCTATTAAGTCGAAATCTGGGGGGGGGACACTATCGGCATCAAAACCTGATCCACGATCGCGGACTTCTACAATTAGGCTAGTATGCGCCGCAAAAACTACAACTTCCACGTCAAGGTCAGATGTACTGTACAAAATCGCATTAACTAAAGCTTCAGTAAGAGCTTGTACTACGTCTTGTACAGCAACAGGACCGAACCCCATTTTTGTAGCGAGTATTTCAACTGCTGCGATGGGAATGTCTTCGATCCCCTCAACGGGTGGAATTGCGATTCGCAGCTTTAAAGGCTTCTCACTCATGGGGAGTCATTATTTAGCTTTAATTAGCTTTGCCAGATATAACATATCACAACCTATGGGTGAAAGCCAGTTTTTTTATTCATGATGTCCCCAATTTTTTACAGCTTCGGAGATCGCGGCGATCGAAGCTGAGGCGATAATTAGTAATACACTCAGGGCATTTAACTCTGGAGTTACGCCGCCACTCCTTAATGAAGAAAAAATAGCAATTGGTAACGTAGTTGAGCCAACGCCTGCGGTGAAGTATGCGATCACAAAGTCATCCATGCTCAGGATAAAAGCAAGGAGAGAGCCAGACAAAATCCCAGGTAAAAGTTGTGGTAGTAATACTCTTAAAAAAGCCTGTGTTGGCGTAGCGCCAAGATCAAGGGCTGCCTCTTCCAGTTTGGGATCGACATTGGCAAGGCGACTGGAGACGACAACGGCGACATAGGCTAAGCAAAAGACAATATGGGCAATGACAATTGTGCCGAGACTGAGGGGAAGTTTTATCGCAGCAAAAAATACGAGCGTGGCAACAGCGATCGCAATATCAGGCACGATCAAGGGTAAATAAGTAGCTCCGCGATACAAACTCTTGCCAGGGAAATAGTAGCGAGCCAAGCCGACTGCGGTGAGTGTCCCTAAAACTGCCGACACAGAAACAGATGCTAAAGCAACACTGAGACTATTTTTTAGGGCTGCTAGCAATATCGGATTTTGCAGGAACTTGGCATACCAATCCAATGTAAAGCCAGTCCATTGTGAAGGCGATGGGGATTTGTTAAAACTAAAAATTGTGAGGACAGCGATCGGCAAGTACATATACCCAAATGCAAGTACTGTGTACCAAGTCTGCCAACGTTTTATGGGAGGAGCATTTAGAGATGTATTTATGGGTGTATTTATTTGGCTAGACATCACTCACCACTCGGCGATCGCCATATTTGATCAGCAGTGCAATTACGATAGTTACCGCAAGAACTAAAACCATACTTATCGCTGAGCCGAAGCCTCGGTTGCTGCTTGCACCTAAAAATTGTAACTCGATAATTGAAGCGATCGTGCGGCTACCAGGTCCACCTAATAATTGCGGATTAATATAATCGCTAAAACTAGAGATTGACACAAGAGCAGTTCCCGCAATAATTCCTGAAGATACTTGAGGAACTGTGACTTGCCAGAATGTTTGCTTTGAATTTGCACCAAGATCAGCCGCCGCTTCTAACAGTCTCAAATCGAGCCTTTCAAGAGACGTAAACAAAACCAAGACCATGTAGGGCAGATATGTGTAAATCATGCCGATAATTACGCCTTCGGCTTTGTTCAATACATTGATTCCAGATAACCCGATTAAGTTGAGAAAACTATTTAATACCCCTGTTGGACGCAAAATCGTGATCCACGCATACGATCGCAATAGCGATGAAGTCCAAAGGGGTAGCACAAATAGTAATAACAAAATGCTGCGCCACTGCTTTGGGGCAATCACGGCTAGCCAGTAAGCAACAGGAAATCCCAACAATAGGCAAAAGCCTGTGGTGATCATTGCATACAGGAGCGATCGCCACACAACGGTCAGATAAATAAAGTTACCGCCAACATACTCAAATACCCTTTGATAGTTTTCTAATCCAAACTCAGTCTTGCCAAGGGGAACCAGACTTTGAACAAAAATAAATATTGTGGGGATAATCAGAAATGAGACAAGCCAAAAACCGCTCGGAAATAGCAATATGAGCGGTTCTAACCATTTACGGCGAGATGATGACTGCTGGTTATTGTCAGCATCGTTAATTATGGTGTTATTTTCAGTCATTTATTTCTATATCTAGCCGATTCCAGCAGTAAAGATTAAAAGTAAAGAACTCGTGAGTCAACACCCTGAGATCGCAGATAACGGGATACTGATTCTGCGGCATCACGATTTTGGTAAGCACCTGCATGAATGTAAGCACCACGTCCAGAATTTGCGAAAAAGGCGTTGGGAACTATCTGACGAACTCGCGACAGCAAAAACTGATTATTTGATTTTGCGGGAACGGCGGCAATATAGCGAAAGTTCGGGTTTTGATTAGTTTGAGGGAGGAGTGAATCATCAGTCTGACTTGTAGAGAAAGGTACTGACTGTACTGTTTGATATTGTACGCTCTGGGGTTGAATTTGTTGAGTTTGGACTACTTGCGATTGAATCTGTTGAACTTGTTGAGGTTGAGTAGCAAAGTTATTGCTATCGTAGGACGTTGCCACAGTGGTGGTGGTGGCAGGAATAAATCCCGTTTGAGGCTGAATATAACCAGTCGCTTGTGTGTAACCAGTTGGCTGTACATAACCAGTCTGGACAATTTGGGTCTGTGGGACAACAGTTTGAGTTACGACCTGACGAGTTTCTGGAACTAGTACCTGTTGCCACCTTGGGACTAGTACCTGTTGGCTTTGAACTTGAGGAACGACGGCACTAGTGGTAATTTGTTGATATTGTTGCGGCACAGTGGTGACGACTTGAGGCTGTACTTGCGATTGAAAGCTGACTGGCTGGGGGATCGAGGGGATCGAATTTTGCTGAATGACAACCTGTTGCGGGTTAGGCAAAGATGTTACTGAAGTTACACTTGATGTTTCAGGAAAAGGGACTGGCACATTATTTTCCTTGCCGCCTGAGGATCGAAAATACTTTTGGGCTGATAGTCCAGATTGTTGCAGCGCGATCGCCAAACTATCGGCACTGGTTTCTGAGTTAAATGTGCCAGCTTGAATTGCAGGTTGATCATTGATCTTTGTCGCAAAAGCGGCAGGCGAGACAGACCGAACTCTTTGCAATGTCGCGGGATCATTGCCTGCCACAAAAATCACAAAACGAGCCGATGCTGATTGGGCGATCGCCAAGGAAGCAATCATCACAGAGCCAAGAATACTGAACTTTTTGATAAAATTCACAGCAGTACATCCCCACAATTGAATGTAGTAATTGTTAAGTTTAACGCCAACCAAATAAAATTATGTTGTAAAGGCATGTTTTATCTAGTCAAAATTATTGGGTATATTTAAGCATTAAATATAGCGATCGCCAGTAGAATTTTTGGGAATGTGTGGCAAAAAGTGCTAATTATTTTTATATATTCCTAACAATCCTGATTCCATGGAAAAATTTAAAACTACTTTAAATATTGCAATTTTTGTCTTTTTGACAGGTTTTATCGGCTTAGAAGTTTGGAATTTGATAGCACATTTTTTAAACCTTTAATCTGACTCTGACGTTACGTGGAAGTTTCTAAAGTAGGGGCGGGTTTTGCATACCGATATTGCTTTAGTCCAGAATTATCAACTAAACCCGCCCAATGCTTGACCTTGGTTAGGTCTACTTGCTTGCGGCAATGCGAATTTCAGAATAAAACTTTGATGACTGAACAAAGCGATCGCTAATCTGATCGCCTTGAAATAAAGTTGCGACCCGAAATTTCAAATTAAGATTGCCATACCAAATCCTCTCTTCGAGCAAACCATGCTCAGTTGAGGTTTTGATCGTTAAGGATTCATCGGTTGCAAGCTCGTAAATACCCTTGTTTTTTTCACTTAATATCAAACCAGTTTGCGGTGAAGTCAAACCATCGGGGACAGCCACAATCAAGCTACTACCCTTGGGTTTGTTGCTACTCAAAGACTCTTCTTCCCACGACATTTTCATGGGTTTTATCTCAGCGCTAGCCTCCACATCGTATTTTTGGCAAATTGCGATTACTTCTGGAGCCTCAACACTTAAAGCAGTAATCTCAATTACGGCGCGGGTGTCATTACCATCTCCCTTACCAAATTGATGATCGCTGCGCTGCGATCGCCAACGACCGACAAAAAGCTCAAGAAACTGATAAATATCCATTAAAAACAAAAAGAAAAGGGGCAAATAAACTTTGGTTAATCTTAAGATTAATTTTAAAATTTTATAACAATTTGCAAACAAAGCAAAGGGGGCGCATCGCGCCCCCTTTGCTTTCTGGCTCTGTCAAGACTTAGCGACGAGGAACAAGACTTAGATAATCTAAATTTTGTGCAGATACAGGTCTTGAATTTGCGGGCGCAGCAGTAATGCCACGAGCCATATTCAAGAACAACGCTGGATCGCCTGTCTTGGGCGCTCTGTCTGTAACCACATAGCTGCGGATCGTGTTTTGCCAGATGAGTTGAGGGAAGCCCAATTGTGCGCGATGGTAAGCATCATAGCGAGGAGATTTGAGGTTGAAAGGCACTTCGCCAATTCTTTGGCTAGGTAGTACCCGACGACGTTGGTAAGGCAAGATATCTTCGCCGAATGCTTCAAGATATTCATCGCTGTTGAGCAAAGCATCGATAAAACCTTCGATGCCCTTTGTGGCAACAACGATTGACCAAGCGATCTTTTCTTTTTCGCTGTAAACATCACGACCAAGAACGCGCTGAACGGTTTGCTCTACAAAACGATAGTTGCTGTTCTTTTCATAAAAACTGCTTCTATAGGTATTGGAGAGGATTAGTCCACGCACAAATTGTCTGACGGAGATATTGCCAGAACGCAATTGTGATTCTAGGGTTACTTCGCGATCGCTAGCAAAAGCATGGAAGAAAATTTGACGATAGGCGGCTTCGATCAGTTCGCCCATATCACCGCTAGAGAGCAAGTTTGCAGTGTTAAAGATGCGAGGAGTGTTGTCACTACCTACTGTAAAACCAGCAACGCGAGAATTTTGCGATGCTGGAGCGTAATTCAACAAAGGAATCGCCACGTTTTAATCTCCAAATAATATTATCGAAAAAAGTTTTAAAAACACTCATCCTTAAATCTACAACGAGTTTAAGGCTAAATAATCTAAATAAATTTCTATAGAGGTCAATCTCTTGTCAATGATAGAGTAGGAGAAATTAGCTAGTTCTACTTACTTCATATAAGTTTACCTTTGAGTTTATCTTTGACAGCCATGATTATTGAGTATCGTAAGTTTGCCGATCGCTTCTGGACATGGCGCGGTTATAAAATTGGTTACTCTGCTGATGGACTAGATCAAAACCTTGATAAACCTGCTGTTGTCCTGATTCATGGGTTTGGCGCATCGGTGGGGCATTGGCGCAAGAATATTCCTGTTTTGGCACAAGGGGCGCGGGTTTACGCGATCGACTTAATTGGCTTTGGTTCTTCCGCTCAACCGAAACCTAGTGAGCTTAGTTATACCTTTGAGACTTGGGGACAGCAGGTCGCTGATTTTTTGCGCGAAGTTGTCGGCGATCGCCCAATTGATCGAACAATATTGATTGGCAATTCGATCGGAGCGGTGGTGGCGATGCAAGCCGCGATTTATGCGCCTGAGTTAGTTTCTAAAACCGTATTGATTAATTGCTCGTTGCGATTATTGCAAGAACAAAATCAATTGGAGCTGCCTTGGTATAGGCGTGTCGGCGTGAAAGCTGTCCAGAATATTTTAGGTAATCGGGCGATCGCAAGTTTATTTTTTAATCAAGTGCGTAACCCGCGATCGGTCAAGCAAATTCTTTCGCAAGCTTATATCAACAAAGATTCTGTTAGCGATGAATTAATCGAGATTCTCATTAAACCTGCTCAAAATCCGAATGCAGTTGACGTGTTTATGGCTTTTGTTCGCTATTCGCAAGGACCACGCCCCGAAGATCTTTTAGAGATTCTGCCCTGTGAGGCGATCGTGTTGTGGGGCGATCGCGATCCTTGGGAGCCAGTAGAGCTAGGACGCAAATCTTTTACTAAATTTGCTTGTGTTAAAGAGTTTATTGATCTGCCCAATGTTGGACATTGCCCACAGGATGAAGCTCCTGAACTAGTGAATCCCATATTGCTTAGAATTATTTCAGGCTTGCAGCCCAAAAATTAGGTGGCAGACGCGAAGCTTACGGCTCTAGTTTTTGATTTTAATGATGCTCAACTTCGCACCTAAAGTTTTATGGCGAATGCCAAATTTTGTTCCCAAATCTTAACGAAAAAACCTAATTTCAATCCAAACTTAACTGCACCTTTAACTCGTCTTAACCTTTGCTTGACATAACCAGTTTAGTATCAGAACTGTCTAGTTTGAATGCTTAGCAAACCTTAACAGATATAATCGCAGTAAGTTTTTTATGATTTCCAAGAAGAATATCAATCGTAGTGTTTTCACTTTTGTAGCAGGTGTTACACTAGCGGCAACCCTAGCTTCCTGTGGCGGCGGTGAAACCCCAACTACTCCAACCGCAGCTACTACGCCCGCAGCGACAACCACAAAGGCTGCTAAGGAGCCTGCTAAGGAACCAGCAAAAGCGCCTTCTAACTTATCTGGTAACATCACCATTGATGGTTCTAGTACAGTTGCACCGATCAGCAAAGCTGTTGCTGAAGACTTCGCGAAATCAAATCCTGGTGTAAAGGTTCCTGTTGGTACAAGTGGTACTGGCGGTGGATTTAAGAAATTCTGTGCTGGCGACATCGATATTGCTGATGCTTCTCGTCCAATCAAGGCTAAAGAAGCCGAAGATTGCAAGAAGAACAATGTAGAGTTTGTTGAACTACCTATTGCAGTTGATGGTCTAACCGTAGTTGTTAACAAAGAAAATACTTGGGCAAAATGTCTTACTGTTGCCGAACTCAACACTATGTGGAGTCCTGATTCAGAAGGCAAAATCACATCTTGGGATCAAGTTCGCCCTGATTTCCCAAAAGAAACGATTGCTCTCTTTGGTGCAGGTGCCGACTCTGGCACATTTGACTACTTCACTGAAGCTGTCAATAAAAAATCCAAGGTAATCCGTAAGGATTACCAACCCAGTGAAGACGACAACATCACCGTTAAGGGTGTTCAAGGCGGCAAGGGTGCAATGGGCTTCTTCGGTGTTTCTTACTATGAAGAAAACGCGAAGAAGTTGACTGCTATCGAAGTTGATGGTGGTAAGGGTTGCGTTGCTCCTACTGCTGAGAATATTAACTCTGGCAAATATGCCCCCTTGTCTCGTCCTCTGTTTATCTATGTCAGCAAGAAAGCTCTAGCACGTCCTGAAGTCAAGGCTTTTGCTGATTACTACTTTAAAGATCTTAAGGTTGTCAAAGAAGTTGGTTATGTACCACTTCCTAGCGACGCTGTACCTAAGATCCTTGAGCGTTTGAGTGCTGGTAAGACTGGCACAACCTTTATGGATGCTCCTGCTGGAGTTTCCGTTGCTGAGTTGCTTGCTAAAGACTTGAAGTAGTCTGAATTGAATAAGCTCTATGCTTTATCGTGGGTTTTCAAGTTGTCGTAGACAACTTGAAAACCATAAAACGGTTTTTATCTTTGTTGATTTTCCCATTTTCCGTGGCATTAGGAAAATCAACAAGGATATTCTTTGTATGTAGCTTATTTTTAAATTTGCTTGATTGGAAAATTTTATGTCAAGTTCCGTGAATAATCCTCAACCTGATTCACTCGATATTTATCAACGCCGCGATCGCAATATCCGCGAAAGTGCGATCGGTTATGTGTTGCTTTTTTGCGCTTGCGTGTCGGTGCTGACGACCGTAGCGATCGTCTATGTACTTGCCTCAGAAACTGTTAGTTTTTTCGGTAAGGCTAGCATTGGCGAGTTTCTATTTGGCAAAACCTTAGAAAATGGTAGTTATAGCTGTAGCTGGACACCACAATTTGCAGAGAAAGGTTTTTGCGTATGGCCAACAGTTAACGGCACATTGATGGTGGCATTAATTGCGATGTTAGTAGCCACTCCATTGGGATTAGCAACAGCCGTATATCTTGCAGAATATGCCTCACCAAAATTGGGTAAATTTTTGCGCCCAGTAATCGAGTTGTTAGCTGGCGTACCAACAGTTGTATATGGCTACTTTGCGCTCACAGTTGTTACTCCAATCTTAAACAAAATTATTCCTGGCTTACAAGGGTTTAATGCTCTCAGTGCAGGTTTGATTATGGGTATCATGATTGTTCCTACGATCGCATCGATCAGTACTGACGCAATGGTCGCTGTGCCAACTTCATTGCGTGAAGCCGCCTATGGACTTGGCTCAACCAAAAAAGAAGTTGCTACAAATGTTGTGCTTCCCGCAGCCTTGTCAGGTATCTGCGCGGCAATCATTTTGGGTATATCCCGCGCCGTTGGCGAGACGATGATTGTGGCGATCGCGGCAGGTCAGCGTCCAGTTCTAACACTTGATCCTAGGCAAACTGTGGGTACAATGACCGCCTACATCGCTCAAGTTGCCAAGGGTGACTCACGAGTCGGCAGTGTTGAGTATCAAGCTCTTTTCGCCGTTGGGATGATGTTATTTTTGATTACACTCCTTCTTAACATTATCAGTAAGCTAATTAGCAATCGCTTTAAAGAAACCTATGAGTAACGGGATCGACATATTAGAGACGATCGATGGACAACCTAGCGATTCCAAGTTTGAACCCAAACTAGAATCAAGACAACTATGGGGCAAAATATTTGCAGCTTTTTGTATTTTTGCCACATCTCTTGGTTTGATTGTCCTTGCATATTTGATTTATCAAGTCATTAGTGATGGTTCTAGCCGACTTAACTGGGATTTGTTTAAGCTATACCCATCGCGCCGACCTTTAGAGTCAGGATATAGAGCCGCAATACTTGGCTCAATTGCCATGCTTTCCTATGTGTTGGTTTTGGTCATCCCTCTTGGAGTTTGCTCGGCAATTTATTTGGAAGAGTATGCCAAAAAGAATTGGTTTACAGATTTAATTGAGTTAAATATCTATAACCTCGCAGGTATCCCATCAATCATTTATGGACTCTTGGGATTGGGGCTATTTGTTCGTGGTATTTACGGCGGTCGCGCTGTCATAGTTACTGGGATTTTGACGATTACTTTGCTGATTTTGCCGCCAGTAATTGTGATCTCTAGAGAAGCCATCCGAGCCGTTCCCCAATCGATTCGCCAAGCATCCTATGGAGTCGGCGCTACCAAGTGGCAAACAATTAGCAACCATGTTTTACCTGCGGCTTTACCAGGGATTTTGACAGCAGTGATCATCTCGACTTCAAGAGGCATCGGTGAAACTGCACCAATTGTAGTTCTTGGCGCTGGTACTGTTTTGTTCGATCCCAAGGCTTCCCCCATCAACTTTGGTGCTTTGTTCAGTGGTAGAATGGGAGATGTATTCACCGATACATTGTGGTCAAACGATAACTTCTTCTCAGTTCTGCCATACCAAATCTATGAATGGGTTGGCGATCCTAAAGCTGAGTTTCAAGTGCTAGCTTCCGCAGGCATCGTTGTGCTTCTGCTATTGGTTCTAGGTATGAATTTGATCGCCATTTTCCTCCGCAGCCGTGCAAAGTAATTCAGAGTATTTGATGAAAGGTCATAATTACAAATTTGGGGTTTTACTATGGATTTAAGCAGCAGCAACTCTTCTGGGAGTCAAGCGATTTTAAAGGTAGAAGACGTTAACGTTTTTTATAGCTCGAACTCACCAGCAGTAGCAGGCGTTAACTTAGAGGTTTTCAAAAATCAAATTACCGCATTTATCGGTCCTTCTGGCTGCGGTAAAAGTACAATTTTGAGATGTTTCAACCGTCTTAACGATCTGATTGAAGGCGCAAGAGTTAAAGGCGTAATTTCCTTTAATGGGCATAACCTTTACGATCCCAAGATCGATCCTGTGGCAGTACGTCGTCACATCGGCATGGTGTTCCAGCGCCCCAACCCTTTCCCAAAATCCATTTACGAAAATATCTCTTTTGGACCAAAAATCAATGGATTTAAGGGATCAAAAACAGATATGGATGAGCTAGTCGAAAAATCATTGCGATCAGCGGCAATTTGGGATGAGGTCAAGGACAAGCTCAAGGAAAGTGGTTTAGCTCTTTCGGGTGGTCAACAGCAACGTTTATGTATCGCCCGTGCGATCGCTGTTGAGCCACAGGTAATTTTGATGGATGAGCCTTGTTCTGCACTTGACCCTATTTCTACCCTTCGTATCGAAGAACTAATGCAGGAACTCAAGCAGAAGTTTACGTTGGTAATCGTGACTCACAATATGCAACAAGCTTCGCGATCGGCTGATATGACTGCATTCTTCAACACAGAACTCAGTGAAACTGGCAAGCGCACAGGTAAACTAGTGGAAATCGATCGCACATCGGTGATTTTCAGCAGTCCTAAGCAAACCGCAACCGAAGAATACATTAGCGGTAGATTTGGTTAATTCTTTATTTACAAAAAAAAGCCTCGCTTAGCGAGGCTTTTTTTTGTCATTTCCTTTTACGATCACTCTAACATCTGACATCTCCTCTCTCGATTTAATGTCTTACATCCCGCCGCCAAAAGCATTAAAAGCTTTTGCTGATGCAGTTATTGTCAAAGGTAAAACACAAATTCAAGGATCTAGTCAAAAGCGCAGACGTTGGCAGACACCAGATAACAAACTTTATGAGTGGGATTACCAACATGGCGCGGTCGAAAAGTATGATAGAAATGGTAAACACCTCGGCGAGTTCGATCCGATAACGGGTGAACAGATAAAAAGCGCCGATCCTAGTCGTAGAATTGAGCCTTAAACTTATGAGCAAACTAAAAAGCCCTAAACGTTTAAATACCAATGATTCCAGAGCTTTTTTTATTCTTCAGCCCAAGTCTATAGTTCGTGCTAGAAAAGCAAAAGTTACTCAGCCGGAACCTGAGATAATCAATGGGTATAAAGTTAATCGTTTACTGAGATGGTATGAAAAAGATGGTAATGCTTTAATCGGCGAAACTCCACTTAAAGGATGCTCACTTACTGAATTACAGAAGATTTTGAACGAGCCAACTAATTCACCAATGTTTTTCTCCTATCAGCTTACAGATGAGCAAGTTGGTTATTTTGAGCGCAAACTCAAACAGGCTTTTGATTTGAGTGCCTATGAATATTTTTTAGAATGTGATGCAGTCTAATCGTAACCAACCAATTAGCATCACGCATTACACATTGCGCGATCGCAGGTCGCATGATCAGTAGAATTTTATGAATTTAATCAGATTATATCAAATTTATTGTCGGATTTGCTAGCAAAATCATATAAACGACTGCACCAATAGTTGATATCTCACTCTATTTATAGATGACGATCCCCTTAAGTCCACTTAGTGTGAATCATCGGTATCTCAAATAGATATCAACCAATTGTAGATTTCAAGTGTTATTCATGATTCATCAATTAGCAGTTCGCTTAGGTGTGTCGTGTATGTTATTAGCGACTCTACCCCTCGCTACCGACGAAATAGTTAAATATACGCAAGCACCTCACATATTTTCAGGAATTGGCGCGATCGCCTCATGTATCGGAGCCTGTGTACCAGTATTAACCCTGTTCCGCAATTCTGATTAGCTCCAGCGCCCAATCACAATTCTCACCGTACCGTCTTCTAATGTTTCTTGTTGCTCGATCGCAAAGCCTTGTTGGGCTGCACTCTGTAAAACTATTTTCGTGGCATATAGCTGATTTAATTCACCTAGAAATTCTTCGACATTCATCGCTATGCCCCACATATCAGTAATTAACTCATAGCGATCGCCCACTTTCCGAAAGCCAATATCGAATGCGTTAGGCATAGGGATCACATAGTCAGCATTGATCGTATTGCCAAGATAGCCACGCACCAAAGTATTTTGCTTGACGGGATAACCAAGTTCTTGCAGGGACTGTTCAAGCAAGTCACCGTTTTTAATTTCAACAGCGATCGTGGTGAAGTGGGACATAATTATTTTGGGCAAGTGCTTTGCACTTACTCTAGCTTAATCGCAAATTTTCGTAGCTCTTGTAATAACTGCTCATCGTTAGAGGCAGTGCGTGCGCCAGACTCCGCCGCCCATTGCTTGAGAGATTCGATTTGTTGGGAAGCGATCGCCGCCAGTGGCACTGTCTCCTCGATCGCACTGATGATATCTTCTGTGGTGAAGTCTTCGCGGTTGCCATTACTACCACGCCCAAAGGCGCAATGAATGCCATCGATGATCACTTGTTCGATTTCCGCACCGCTAAAGTTTTTGGTATGCCGCGCCAAGAGCATTAGGTCAAACTCGCGCAAACGGCTGGGGCGCAACTTGGATAAATGCACTTTAAAAATTTCTTGACGTTCGGATTCTGTCGGTAAATTCAAAAAGAAAATCTCGTCAAATCGCCCTTTTCGCAATAGTTCGGCAGGTAAAATTCGCACATTGTTAGCTGTAGCTACAATAAACACAGGCGCAGTTTTTTCTTGCATCCATGTAATCAGTGAGCCAAATACACGCCGACTTGCGCCAGAGTCACCATCGATCGCCATATTTGCATTGCCAAAGGCTTTATCGATCTCATCAATCCACAATACACAGGGCGCAGTGGCTTCAGCGAGTTGGATCATCTGCCGCATTCGACTTTCACTTTCACCGACAAAACTACCAAATAAGCGCCCGATATCCAGACGCAATAAAGGCAAGCGCCATTCGTTAGCGATTGTTTTTGCCGATAAAGATTTGCCCGTGCCTTGGATACCGACTAATAAAACTCCCTTGGGCGTGGGAATCCCATAACGTTTGGCTTCTTCCGTAAAGGCATCGCGGCGGATACGCACCCATTGCTTGAGATTGTCTAAACCACCAACATTTTTGAGGGATTCATTCACAGTAAAAAATTCTAAAATCCCTGTCTGCCTCAGTGCTTGTTGCTTTTCGGCTAGTACAGCATCGATATCAGCATCATTAACTTGCTCTTTTTCAGCGATCGCTTTCGCTAATACTCTTTGAATACGAGTACGGCTTAAACCTTGACAAGCCTTGATTAACTGTTCTAAAGCCAAGCTAGACAGATTCAGTTTATTGGGTGAAATTTTTTGTTTGATTAAATATTCGATTTCAGCGATCGCGGGTAACGGAAAATCAATCGCGGTAATCTCTTCCGTTAGTTCAGGTGGGATTTCTAAAACATGACTGGTTAAAGCGATCGTGCGGCGATCTAACTTGAGATCTCGCGCTAAATTTTTGAGTTCACGGATGATTGCTATATTTCGATCGTGGTGGGGATATTTCAGAATTGGATGCAAATCCCGCAATATGTACAGGACATTATCACCATCTTTGGTGGCTCTGTCTCGATGAGCAATTCGGGATAAAGCTGCCATTACCGATCCTTTATCGCCACCATTGTCACTCCAGCCCCTTGCAATGTCCCAAAACAAGATTCGGCGAATAGGACTAGATTGCAGCGCCACTTCCGTCAAAATTTCTTCAACGGGTTCTTCTTCGGCGGTGACGATGTATATGAATGGATATTTGGCTCGCATTAATAGATCAAACTGATCTATCAGAGCTTTGTAAACTCTGCTTTTATTGGACGAAAGCGGCTCTATTGGCAAATGTGGCGACATATTCGCAGTATAGCAAGAAGCAAGGGACGCTTCGCGTCCCATTGTTGTGCTTAGCGTAATGGGTTTCAGCTTATTGTGATAGGTAAATCAGCAAAATTAAAGCCACCAACCAGCCCAATACCTAAAGCCAATTCTTAAGGATTTTCCAAAAGTCATCGCCAAATCTCCAAGCCAGCAAACCGCAAATGATGCCACCAATCAAAAATCCGATCAAAAATCCACTTTGAAGGTTCCCAAAACCACCGACAAGTCCGCCAAAGAGGAAACCGCAGCCAAATCGCGCAATAAATGTCTGCATGTCAAAGCGTTTTGGTGAGGTCATAAAAGCTATTTCTATAAATGCGTGAAGATTACATCCGATTGAAACTTTAATTAGTTCAAAGAAATGTGTGAAATTGGCGCTTTGCGGCAATTTCACACATTTCTTTGAATTTTAAATCAGCGCAAAGCGCTGTAACTGGACAAGTGTTGGTAGATATCAATCTAGTCGAGTTTGGATAGTCTCGCGGTTAGTAACTCTTCCAACGTAACAAGAGCCTTCGAGAAACCTTTGATACCTTCGTCAAGCTTTTCAGAAGCCATGCGATCGCTTAAATGCATTGCAACAAAAGTATCTTTGTCCATCGTAATCTTCTCGATATCAGATTGAGAAGCGATCGCAGGATCAAGTTTGCGGACTAGTTCACCTTCGGTGTGATGCAACTCATCGAGCAAAGCAGGGGAAATAGTTAATAAATCACAACCTGCAAGTTCGACGATTTCACCCATATTGCGGAAGCTTGCACCCATGATTTCGGTTTTATAACCAAACTTTTTATAGTAGTTATAGATTTTTGCCACGGACAAAACCCCTGGGTCTTCGGCAGCAGGATAGCTATCTCGCCCAGTATCTTTTTTGTACCAGTCAAGGATGCGTCCCACAAAAGGCGAAATTAGTTTGACCTTTGCCTCCGCACAGGCGATCGCTTGGTGCAATCCAAACAGCAAAGTCAAATTACAATGAATTCCTTCTTTTTCTAGTGATTCAGCCGCCTTGATCCCTTCCCAAGTTGCGGCAATTTTAATCAGGACGCGATCGCGAGAAATCCCATGAGCTTCATATTGGGAAATCAAATAATGCGCCTTTTCCAGAGTTGCGGCGGTGTCATAGGACAACCGTGCATCCACCTCGGTCGAGACTCGCCCAGGAATAATCTTTAAAATTCTCATGCCAAAGGCGATCGCTAAGCGATCGAAAGCTAAGGAAACTACTTGGGCTGTAGTCGCATCTTTGCCTAGCTCAGTTCTTGCTTCTAGGAGCGTTTCGTCAACGATTTCTTGATACTGAGGCATCTGCGCTGCCGCTGTAATCAACGATGGGTTTGTGGTGGCATCTTGGGGCTTAACGGATTCAATGGCATGAATATCGCCTGTATCTGCAACAACAACAGTCATTTCTCGCAACTGATCGAGAAAACTTTTAGGCAAATTATCGAGCATTTTATCCTCCATAGCACCAGTTATTTCTAGCTAAGCCTATCTTAGCTTTTTCAACTTTGAGCCTACAGCGCTTTGCGCCCAAAACCGTGATGCTAACGTAAGGGCAATTCATGAATTGCCCTTACGTTAAGAACTTAAAACACATTTTCTGAAGCGACGATCATTGAGCCAACACCACTATTAGTGAAGATTTCTAATAATAGGGAATGTGGCACTCGACCATCCACAATATGCGCCGCTTTTACCCCTTGAGCTAGCGATCGCACACAACACTGTACTTTCGGAATCATGCCGCCACTAACCACATTTTCGGTCATCAGTTCTCTCGCCTTTTGAATCGTGAGACTGCGATAGAGGGTACTAGGATCTTTGTAATTATGAAGAATTCCCGCAATATCTGTGAGCAAGATTAATTTTTCAGCGCCGAGGGCGGCGGCGAGTTCCCCCGCGACTGTATCCGCATTGATGTTGTAAGATTGACCCGTTTCATCGGTGGCGACACTCGACACAACGGGAATATGCCCTGCTTCCAACAAGGTCGTTAGCAGTCCGATATTGATCCCACTAACTTCACCAACAAAGCCGATCGCATCATTACCTTGAGGACGTGCGCGGATCAGATTGCCATCTTTGCCACACAAACCAACCCCAGAGCCGCCTGCGAGGTTGATCATTTCCACAATTTGCTTATTGACACGCCCAACTAACACCATTTCCACCACTTCCATTGTGGCGGCATCAGTGACACGCAATCCATCGATAAACTGCGGCTCGATGTTGAGCTTGGTTAGCCATGTATTAATCTCAGGTCCTCCCCCATGCACGAGGACAGGGCGCAGCCCCATAAAAGACATTGTCACCACATCGCGGATCACGTCCTGTCGCAAATTTTCTTCTTTCATCGCCGCACCGCCATATTTCACAACGATGGTGCGCCCTGAAAATTTTTGCATATAGGGCAGAGCTTCACTCAAAACCTGAACGCGATCGCTGTCTAGTAGCATGTAACGCCTCAACTAATCTGGAAATATTAATGTGGTTAATGTGGTAAGTATTACAAAATACTTGTATCAACCTTACAACTTGAGATACACCTATCGGTAAGCTATTTAATTTAGATATTTATATTTGGTGACTTTCCTGATCAATTAAGGAAAGAAGAATGGACTCAGACAAACTAAAATTTTTGCCCCCGCCGATTTTTCGATAGTGTCATGAATTATTCATGCATCAGACGATCCTCCTGTAGGGGCAGAGCATTCCCACAGAAATCTACAATTTTTCAGATAATTTTAGATTGGGAATGCTCTGCCCAAACCTCGCAACGCAGGGACAAGTGATCGATGAAAGCACAAAGGGTTGAGCATTAGCGTTTCAAGATGATCGTGGGGAGTATAAAAATATTGGCGCAAATGCTCAACCCCTACAAGTTTGTGTTTATAGGCAGGATTTACCCTAGCCAGTTATTTACCCGATCTGGTGTAAAAAATATTAGGAATAAATGAGACACTATATCAATTGAAGTCTATAAATTAGAAATAGCCTCCAGTTTCGTTTCTTTTTTATCACTTTCTTTAAGCACTTTTTCCTTAAGCACATTGCATCGACTAGAGTCCAGCATGATCAAACGAATTGCTCTGTTACTTGTTTCTGCGGTAGTTGCCACGGTTGCGCCGATCGCCAATCCTGTGCTTGCTGCCCAATCCTCTAAACCTGCTCCTGCCGAATTGTCAAATATTGTCTATGCATTGGACAAAGCCGCTAATCAGCAAGATATCGAAGCAGTGATGAAGTACTATGATCCTACTTTTCGTCACGCTGATGGGCTAGATCGCGATCGCTACAAACAGCTATTGGGTGAACTCTGGCAGCGTTATAAAAATATTAGCTATCGCACCGAAATTTCCAAATGGGAGAAACAAGGCGACCTAATTACGGCGGAAACTGTGACGATGGTGCAAGGGCAGAAGGGTGCGGAGAATGATAACTTCAAGCTAGACTCCAGACTGATTTCCACTCAGACCTATAAGACCGTAAATGGTCAGTTGCAAGTTGTTTCGCAGAAGGTCTTGTCAGAGCAGTCTTCGCTCAGTAGTGGTGAGACTCCACCACCCGTCAAGCTGAAAGCGCCTGAACTAATTGGTGTTGGTCGTCAATATGTTCTAGATGCGATCGTCACTGAGCCGCTTGGCACTAGTCTTTTGTTAGGTGCAGCGATCGAGGAATCCGTAGAAGCCAAGAATTTTCTCAACCAAAATACGATTAATTTACGTCCTTTGCGGGCTGGCGGGGTATTTAAGATCGGTCAAGCGCCATTTAATTCTGGCGATCGCTGGATTTCGGTGGTGCTGGTTCGCGAGTCGGGGATTACGATTACTAGTCAGCGTTTGCGGGTGAGCAGGGATTTTACGGGTAATCAATATACGCCTCTACCAGAGCCAGATACGACACCGAGCCGTGTTCGTCCACGTCCTAACAGTGAGCAAACTCTGTAAATGAAAAAAACACCCGAAGGGTGTTTTTTCACTATTGGAGTGAACAAACTCTATAGATAAGGATTGGAAATTTAATAAAATCATCATTTACTGTAGGGGCGGGTTTTGCTGATAACCTTGCATTGCGTGGTTAAATCATCGACTAACCCGCCCCTACTTTCACATATTATTTATTTTTCATTCCCAAAAAATAATCTTCAGGTATTTTTTATCTGAATTACAAAAACTCCCGAAGGGAGTTTTTTATTATTGGTTCGCAAACCGTGATCGCTGTGGTTTGGCTTGAAAAACACTTTTCCATGCTTCCACCGTACCGCCGCCAATCGGAAAATCACTGGTGGAGTCGTTATCCCACACTACTCTGACAGTCATCGTTCCCGTAGGCGCATTGGCTAAAGCTTCGGCTAGTTGACGATCTACTTCACCACTTGTATAGGTGTAAATTTCGCCATTTATGGCAAACATAAGCGATTTCGGGGATTTCGATCGCGATCTTCTGTCATAGATCGGCTCTTGAATAGGGTAACGCTCATCAATGTAGTGATCATAATTGCGATACTGGCCACGATGGTTATTGTGATATCGAACCCGCCGAGTTTTCCAGACTTGGCGATAACCGACTACTTCTGACCAATATTCGGTATAGGTGGCTTTTATACCCTGCTTTGACCAACTAGTTACAAAAGCGAAACTATCCTCAAAATGTTTGTCGTAGACCAGTTTGCCATCAAAGGGATTTTCGATCGCACTTGACCAAGGGACATTCGCATCTTGATTAATCGATACAGGGGATACGGCAAAAGCGCTAGGGGTTATAACACATAGAAATCCTACACTGGTTGCTAAAGCTGATAATTTTTGGAGTATTGTTTTTTGCATTGCAAACCTGCCCTCTTTTGACTCACGTGACTCATTTAACTCTTTTGACGATCAACTTATAAGCTCCCTTACCTGTGCGATCGAAGGCGTTGACGATCGCCCGATATGTACCCGTAACAGGTAGTTCCACAGTCATGGATGCGTTTTTGCGCGTAGGTAAACCATTGTTTTCTTTGACTAATTTACTGTTAGGCGCAAATAACACCAAATAGGGATGAAAATCGCCGCTTACCAAGTCAATCTGGACGATCTGCCCAGCTTGTCCATTAAAACTAAAGGTTTCAAAGAGGCTACCATCTCGCGCAAAGATCCGACTTGCTGTTCCTAAGACCCCTTTTTTCTCCAAAAGGATGCCGCGATCGCTACTAGATTCAGTCTTGGATTCAGCCGTAAAGTTATTACTTAGAGTCGCTGACAGCGTAAAAGCTCCCGTATCGCCCACTTCGTAGGAATTTGCATAGAGGGTATACTTCCCTGTACTTGGCAAAGTAATCGCAATGCGGGCATTTTTGCCGCCGCCCCCATCGTCATCTTCGGCAACTTTGCGCCCATTGCCATCAAATAGCACCATATAGGGATCGATGCTATTACTACGCATTTCAATTACCAATGACTGCCCCGCTTGCCCTTGAAATTGATAGGATTTGAAATAGCTGCCATCGGGAAAAGTGTTGTCAGTCGCGCTCAGGGTTGTCGCGATCGCTGGACCATTGAGATTGAGGGGATTGGAGCCGACTATGGCGGGAGTAGGATTATTGGCGATCGCCCCTCGTTGGACAGCAGAAATAAATTGTTTGACCGTATCTGCTTCGATCGCTAAGCCGATCCCACTATTCGTAGAATTTGTGGTAAAAATTGCGGTATTTACACCGACAAGTTCGCCACGGCTATTGAGCAAAGGTCCGCCAGAATTCCCTGGGTTGAGAGCGGCATCGGTTTGTAATAAATTGCGATCGCGATCAATCCGACTGACGATACCCGTAGTTAATGTGCCTGCAAAACGCCCGAAAGGATTCCCGATCGCAAAGGCTCGCTGCCCCACTTGAATCGTACTAGAGGATGCAATTTGTATTGTCGGCAAATTTTCGGTTACGCCTTCTAATTTGATGATCGCCAGATCGGGATTAGTACTATTGGCAATGACCACACCGCGAAATTGGCGTTTATCACTGAGGGTTACATTGACAATAGACACGCCCCGCACTACATGAGCGTTGGTCAAAACCAATCCCTTCGCATCAATGATTGAGCCACTACCATTCCCGCGCTGCGATTGAATCGACACGACCGCAGGGCTAGCCAATTTGTAAACACGAATATTGGTATCTTCGTCAGCCTGTGACTGGACAGGTGCGGTTGAGACTAATGGCAGGAGTGCAGCGATCGCACTCAGCCCACCGCCAAGAAGTAATCCAGACGCGACAAAATTAATAAACCCCTTTTTCATGTATTTTTTACTCCTTGGCGATCTTTTGTTTCACAGAATTCTTTCTCAGACTCTTTTTTCAAAGATCTGACTTCAAATACAATTTTTATTTTTATCGCCCTTAATTTCTTTTCGCATCTAATCTAAATTATAGACAAAAATAATGACCCTCATCATGCTGATGCTAAGGAGGCATTTTTTGTGGTTAGTTTGACTATCCCAACGGACTAGTCAAGGGTCAGATTGACAATGGGGAAATAATATTCCTAGACCTTAGTATCCCTAGCTCCGATTCAGATTGGGTAAATGTTGCTGAGTTTGTCGTCTGTGATACTGAGAGGCTTAGTAATAATAATTTTTATCTTAGAAAAACCTGTGTCAGGCAGGGATTTGTTTATGCTCCTTATATTTTTCCTGTCAAACCTTGAAAAAACCTTTTATCCCGCAACCAAATCTTGGACTACAGATTGTAAATCCTTCAGAATTTGCGAAGAGTTATTACCGTTGGTCATCGCACCCAGATCCTGCATCGCCGCCTCTAACTGTGGACGCAAAGTATCCACAATATCCTGCACAGGACGCAAAAGCTGCTCTTGAGCGCTAATCTGACCTAACAAACCCGCAACTATTTTAATCCTCTCCTGTTGTTGCACCTCAGCAGTACGAATCACCTGCTCCTGTTGCTGATGCTCATGAGACTGTCTGCTAAGCATCTCTTGCTGCTGCTGCGTATAGTTTCTTACCGCGTCAATCTGGCTCTCCATCTTTCGGAGTTCTTGCTCTTGATTATTTTTCTGGGACTCAATTTGCAACAATAAAGGTAACAAGCTTTGCACAGGACTTTCATCAACTGCAATTCCCTTACGGCGATCCAAAATCGCCTTTTGCTGATTTAATACCGACAAACGATCCTGCATACTGCGGCGGGTTCCCATCACGCTATCTTCAAGAACTTTGTACTGCTCTTCCGCAAATTCCTTATTACTTTCTAACTCAATGCGATCGAATTGATCAGCAGTCTCGACCTGACTTTGGAGATCGGCTATTTCACCTTCCAGTCCAGCTAACTCATCTTCTTGAGCGCTGACATAATTGGCTAGCTTATTAAAATCTGCTTGCAAAGCCTTAATTGTTGACTCTAACTCTTCAATGGGCATAGATTGCAAACGATGTTCTTCTTCAGGACTGAGTACTTCCATGCTACCAGGACCGCCCAGAGACTCGATCGCATTGGATGTTTGTTCATAAAGCTCTATCTGCACATTAAGCTGTAGCCTTGACATCGCCATGTTATTTTCTTGCAGCTTCAAAATCCCATATTGAGCCTTAAGCTCTGCATTAGCTTCAGCTAGAGCCGATTGAGTCTGTTGCCATTGAGATTTTTTAGCACTAAGCTCATCTGTCGATTTACTAAGAATACCTTTCTGCTTTTCCGCCTCACTCTTAAGGCTATCTAGTCCTTTCCAAAATCCAGTTAAAACTTCTTGCCGCTTATTAATTAGTTCAAGGGCGCTAAAAATTTTATCTCTGAGTGCATCTGGATTGGTAAAACTGGTTGATAGCTGACCAATGAGAGATTTGATGTTTTCAGCTTGATCAGCAGTTAGCGCCGCCGCCGTAGCCACAACTTGTCCTTGATTGGATTCAATACTACTCCTTAGCTGCTCAATCTCCGCCCGCTCCTGAGCAAACTTTATCTCTAATTCTTCGATTTCTTGCTTTCTTAGATCAATCTGCTCTAGTTCTAGTTCTTTCTGCTCTAGTTCCTGTTCACGGCGATGCAACTCTTGGCTCTGAAAGTTAAGAGATTGCTTCCATTGTTCCACTTCTTCTTCGGCGGATTTATACTTATCTTGCGATCGCGAAAAAGCCTGAAGAATGTTGACAATTTTTTTAGCCGCATCCTGAATACTTTGAATTTGGTTACTGCCCGTTACCTCGGCAATTACCATTTGACCATCTTTAAAATCTTTGGCTTGCCCCGAATCTTGAACTGACAAAACTTGATCATTAGTGATTGACTGCCAAGTATTTTCACCAGTATTACGCGCCAATAAACGGATAGAGGCATTACCCCCTAATCCAAAAGTTGCTTGAGATTTTTGAAGTTCCGCTAAGTACTGCACTCTGAATATACTCCTATTTTGCTGATGCTAACTTTCAGATTGACATGACGAAAGTGCAAAACCCGTCACAGAAAATACAAAATAGTTTAGATCCTCATCTCATACTAACCATTGTATAAGCTTTTTGGCTAGATATTTTAAGGCTATTTTGGGCTTAAGTAAATTGGCTTGATAAAAATCAGAACCTGCGGTTAAAGCCTCTTAAAGCTCACTGTTTAATGTTCTTGGGATCAAGAGCATCTCGCAAGCTATCACCTAAGAGATTAAACGATAGCACGGTTAACACGATCGCTAACGCAGGAGCCCAAACTAACCAAGGTTGTAAAATCACGACCGAAGCATTAGTAGCTAGGGATAGCATATTTCCCCAAGAGGGATCAGGTGGTTGAATGCCTAATCCTACAAGACTCAACACTGCTTCCACGACGATAAATCGGGGGATGTCGAGAGTGGCGGAAATAATAATAAAAGTGATAGTTTGAGGTAAAACATGATGCACAATAATCCGCAACGGACTCGCTCCTGAAGCGCGAGCCGCCAGCACAAAAGTTTGCTGCTTGATGGACAATACTTGCCCTCGGATGATTCTTGCTAGTCCAGCCCATGACACAAAGGAAATAATGGCAATGATTAGTGCGAATCGCTGAGTATTACTGATTTGTGGCGGCAAAATTGCAGCTAATGCTACTAATAAATATATTGAGGGAACTGACATCAAGATTTCGACAAATCGCATCAACACGACATCGAGCCAACCGCCAATATATCCAGAGATACCACCAACAATACAGCCGATCGCATAGGAAATAGTTGTACCGATGAAACCAATTAACAGGCTAATCCTTCCCCCGTGAAGTAGGCGTGTCAATTGATCCCGACCTTGTTCATCGGTTCCCAGTAAGTTTAGCTGACCTGCACTGGTGGTTCTAAACAGGTGTCCACCGTGAAAGATCTGAATCTGCGATGGCTTTGTATCGTCAATAATCAAGGCTCGATCGCCTGTTTCGAGATCGACTTTACCTTGGGTGGTGGGATAGACGTGAGCGCCGATAAATTGCCCTTGGCGATTGTACCAATGAATTTGTGTAGGTGGGAGTAAAGCGCCATTTTTGACTGATTCATTGACTCCGTAAGGTGTCACAAAGTCAGCAAATATTGCTGCTGTGTAAAAAACAATCAAAATCGTAATTCCAATCCAAGCGAGGGGATTGGCTCTGAGTCGTTTCCACCAAGTCATTAATTATGAGCCTTTAAGTGCTTTAAAGAAATTTTTGCGGTAGTTGCCATTCATTGTGAACAGGACTGGCCAGAGCAATGCTAGTCCGATTGAATTACCCGAAAAATCGGTGCGGCGGAATCCCTGTAAAAACTTCACAACTCCGAATATATAAGCGACTAGTACCAGAATCACAATTAGTTGTGGCATATATCAATTTCCTTTGACTAACTATCTAAATTTAACACCAAAAAAACGACTCATTCTGAACAAAGCCAGTATGCGCGATCGCACTTTCCTCAAGTCATGAGGTTATGATCCACCGATAGCGATCGCTATCATCAATATATCGTAAAATCATAAGTAATTAAACCTTATAGGAGCTACCTCTTTCGTTAGCTCTTTGCAAGGGCTTATTTTTAGCTTTGCCTTCAATCATTAGCCAGTCAGCATTTTCTAGCACTGTATCTAATACATCAGATAAATTACAACGTTGTTCATAGGCAATACGCCTCAAAATATCATGATGGGCTGGCAGGATATATACGGGTTTTCTCTGTGTTTGCGCCATTTTTAACTTAGAAATAAATTTATTTTTCTTACGATATCATATCTAAGTGTTTAATTTGACAATTGGCTAATTAGCTGGTTTAATTAAATAATAAATTTAAAGTCACAAATCTCTCGTATGAGCAAATCAGTTATCGCTCTATTCTCAGGCTGTGGAGGTTTAGATTTAGGCTTTCGCCAAGCAGGGTTTAATGTCACATGGGCTAATGAGTATGACAAAGATATTTGGGAAACCTACGAAAGCAATCATGTGGATACAGTCTTGGATCGGCGCGATATTCGTAAAATTTCTTCAGAAGAGATTCCTGATTGTCTGGGAATTATTGGTGGGCCACCTTGTCAAAGTTGGAGTGAAGGGGGAACACAGAGAGGGATCGAGGATGCTCGTGGTCAGTTGTTTTTAGACTATATTCGCATTCTCAGGGATAAACAGCCTCGATTCTTTCTAGCTGAAAACGTATCGGGAATGATGCATAAAAAACATCAGCAAGCTTTTGGCAATATAATCGCATCTCTTGAAGAGGCTGGATATGTGGTTTCTTTTGCTTTATTGAATGCTAAAAATTACAATGTTCCCCAAGAAAGAAAGCGTGTAATTTTTATTGGCTATCATGTTGATCTAAATAAACGCTTTGATTTTAATTTAGTCCAGAAATCGCTGCATATTCCTACTTTTAAAGATGCGATTTGGGATTTACGAAAATCCGCAATTCCTGCTTTGCCAACTTGTAAAACCAATGGCGATAATTGCTTAGTTCATAATCATGAATATATGACGGGTGGATTTTCGAGCATATTTATGTCTCGTAATCGAGTACATAACTGGGATGATCCATCATACACAATTCAAGCAGGAGGTCGTCACGCACCAATTCATCCCCAAGCTAATAAAATGATTTGGGTTGGTAAAGATGAATGGATGTTTGATCCTAATTCGCCCAATCCTTATAGAAGATTGTCGGTTAGAGAATGCGCTAGAGTGCAGACTTTTCCTGATGATTTTAATTTTCACTATAAAAACTTGGCACATGGATACAAGATGATTGGTAACGCTGTCCCTGTAAATCTTGGCTACGCTTTAGCTAAATCAATCAAATTACAACTTGCTGAAACAGAGAATATTACAAAAACTGAAAATTCCAATCAACTAAGTCTCACTCTCTGAGTAGAATTGCCATTTTCTTGTTGGATTGGGTCTTAGCGGTATGCGAATTTTATAATCAGCTTGTAAGGTGTCGAGAATGTGATTGTGATTAAGTCCGTTAGGAAAAACTTCAGTAAATTTACCTAGTTTTATTAAATCCTTAATTGTTGTTATATCTGTAATTTGGCTCAGTGGTTGATCTGGTTGAAATTTGGTATAGACATTTTTGCCTCGGTTGCTGGCTTCTGTAAACGGATTGATCGGTCGAAAAATCACTCTAATATCTTCGCTAAGTTCCTGTATCTTTCCAAGGTCAATTGGCGCAAGCATCTCTAGGATGTCTTTCATTGACTTAGGATGATCATCGGAAATATATAGACAATTCGCAGTATTATCATTATCTCCAACACCACAAACGATCTTTTTTAGATCTTCGAGATCATCAAAAATATCTAAAAATGGAATAAATGTATCGCCAGTTCGTTCTCCAAAGCTAACACTTACACCAACAAACAGGCTATTAGTTTTATTAGCCCATTCGTTTGCCCATAGAGATGTTTTCGTAGTCAACTTATCGAATACTTTACGCCCAAATTCACTTATAAATCTTTCGTGTCCGTACCAGTTACCAAAATAACCAGCATTGCTCAGTTTCGCGGAAATTTTGAGTGGCTGGGATTTATTGAACTTTATCAGGACATCTGTTTTGTTATTTGGACTGTTATTCCCAACTTTTGTCGATTCAGTAATTTCATCTTCTGGCAGTATTCCCATTCTTTGCATCCATTCAGGTATGTTTTGAGGTAAGCAAGTACCAACTTTTGCAGCCTTTGCGATCGCCTTTTCTAAATCCTGAGATGCTTTTGACATAGTAAATTTTTCTGAATTTTTAATATTTGAAAATACTAGCGTTGTTAAGTCTACAGTTTTTAGCCTAAAAATTAGACAAATAGCTGGTTTTCCAATTTAATCCAGTAAACACACCATAAAATCATGAAAAAAACATTTGTAGATTTATTCTCTGGTGCAGGCGGAATGTCTTGCGGATTGGAAATGGCTGCTTGGACTTGCTTGCTAGGAATTGACCACGATCGCACAGCTATAGAAACTTTTCAGCATAACCATCCACAAGCTAAAGCGATCGCTGGTGATATTCGGGAGATATCTAACCAGCAAATTCAAGAAATAATCAAGCATCAAAAAGTTGATTTAATCTGTGGCGGGCCACCTTGCCAAGGCTTTTCTACAATTGGACAAAACGATCATCTAGACGAACGTAATTTTTTGTTTCTTGAATTTCTCCGAATAGTAGAAGCTTTAAAACCTGATTACATCATTGTTGAAAATGTGACAGGACTGTTATCAAAAAAGAATGAAAATGTCTTAAAAGCAATAATCAAAAGCTTTACCGATTTGGGTTACACGATAGATGTCAAAGTTTTATCAGCGCATCATTATGGAGTCCCTGAAAAAAGAAGACGGACTATTTTTCTAGGTAATCGATTTGGGGTAAAAAACATTTATCCAGATAAAATTTTCAAGGATTCAGAGCAAGATCATCAAGATTTGCCCTTACCAAGAAATGTAGAATGGGCTTTTGATAACTTATTAGAATCAAATGGTGAAATTTTTAATCATGATATTAAGCGATCGCAAATAGTCAATGATTTAGAAAGAGAAAGAATTAGCCTTATTCCTGAAGGTAAAAGTGTTAGATATGAAAAAGATCAATTAGCTTATTTACCTGAGAGTCTAAGGTTTGATGTTGATTGGCAAAATATTCATGAAGAACGATTTAGAGAAGCTAAATTAAATCGACTTGATCGCTACGATTGTGCAAATACAATTAATACTAGTCGCACAACATATTATCATCCAGTTGAAAATCGCTATTTAACACCCAGAGAAGCTGCCGCAATTCAGTCTTTTCCTGCCAATTATTTTTTCTGTGGTACTGTGACCCAACAATGGAGACAAATTGGCAACGCTGTCCCACCACTTCTTTCAAAAGCGCTTGGCGAGTCCATACTTGTGTTGGATTCCCTGAAAAACAATATGGAAATAACTAACTCCATTGAAGATATTCAATCAATTAGAGCTAAAGCATTTTTTTATAAAGAGAATGCTTTTAATAAATCTAAACAAGCTGATAAATCTAAATCTAATCAGCTTGTACTATTTTAAATTGGAGAACAAACAAAAATTAGATGATAGGTGGAAATTCACGCCCATCTTTTTGCTCAATATCAAAGCAAGATTTTTTGGGCTTTTCCTTTTTATCTACTTTCAACACAGCATAAAATCCATACTTATAAACTAGACTGCTATGGATGGTTTTGGCTCTCAATCTCAACTTCATTTTACAATCAAACTGCGGTGTACCTAACGAAAGAATATCTCGCTTGAGATGATAAAATCCATATCCTCCAATCTGAATATAGTAGCAATTCTTACCGCCATAAAAATCGTACAAACTATTAATATCGATTTCTGCTTTGTCCTCAAAAGCTTTTTGATCTTGGTTTTTCTGTTGGGTGGTGATTTCATCTCTGGCGATGGAGTACCGATTAGGAATGAAGTTTTTAGCATTGACAATATCTAAAATTCCAACAGATGTATAAAACGAAGTTACCGCATCATCAACACACCAATTCCAAATCCCATTGTCCCACTTCAAGATTTTTTATTAGTCAGGGTATAGATTGCTAAAAATCCAGCTTAGTAAATAACCATGATGAAATACCCTTCGCTTCTGTCCACTCTAATCGATCTGTTATGCATTGATCGCTTTACAATTTCTTGTCTCGGCGATCGCCAATAATCTTTCGGAACTGAACATCGAAGTCGAAAATTTTTGCTTGCTTAATCTTGGCTAGAAGCCAGTCACTGCAACGGACTTCCCAATTCAGCATAAAGGTGTAATTGAGCGGCAAGAATTTTTTTACTCTCAACCAAAATATCACAATTTTGTCCGCTCCAATGATGTGTTATGCCCCGATCGCTTAACTATTACTTGTCTTGGCGATCGCTTACTTCTTGCCACTACCAATCTTATCTAGAGCGGCGATCGCCTTTTTGACGATCGCATCTGGGAGCGGAACGTAACCTAGCTCTAAACCCATTGCTTGACCTTGAGTCAAACCCCATTTCAGAACATCCTTCAACGACTGCGCTTGCTTGGGATCGTCGTATTGCTGATAGGCTAGCACCCAACTGTAAGTAACGATCGGATAAGCATCGGTAGCATCGGGATCGGCATTGGAACCGCGCAAATCTTCCGACAACTTAATCGTAGCGATCGCCTTAGCCGTAGCATCTTCAGTCGGTAGCGCAAACTGACCCGACTTGTTCTCTAGCGCTGCTGTCGCCAGTTGCAACTGCTTGGCAAATGCATATTCCACATAGCCGATTACGCCTTCTCCTTGCTGGATTTGAGCGCTGATTCCCGAATTGTCCTTAATGCCAGTGCCAGTCTTCCATGCGACATTCAATCCCGTTCCCACTTCGCTCTGCCATTCGGGACTGATGGCACTGAGATGGGCAGTAAAGGCAGCCGTCGTGCCGCTTCCGTCAGAGCGATGGATGACAGTAATTGGCAGATCGGGGAGCGTCACATTGGGATTAAGAGCAGCGATCGCAGGATCGTTCCATTTCTTAATCTTCCCTAAGAAAATCGCGGGAAGAACTTGTCGCGATAGTTTCAGTCCAGTCTTCACCCCAGGGATGTTATACACCACCGCAACGCTACCCGCCACCGAGGGAATGAGAACCGCACCGCGAGTAACTTGCGCTAATTCCTTATCGGTGAGAGCAAATTCACTGGCTCCAAAATCCACGGTTCCCGATAGAAACTGCTGAATCCCTGCGGCACTGCCGACGGGCTGATAGCTGATTTGGACGTTAGGATTTTGTTTGTTGTAGTCTTTAAACCAGCGCAAATAGAGGAAAGATGGGAAGGTCGCTCCTGCGCCATAGAGAGAAACTTGGGAAGATGCGGGAGGAGCGCTTGCATTTGTGGGAGGTTTGCTTTCAGTAATTTGAGCGGCTTTAGGATCGGGGGGCTTTCCTTGACAAGCCTTGAGCGCGATCGCTAAGGGCAATGCGGACATTAACAAAAACTTGCGGCGGGATGAAGCAGATCTAAAGGACACAAATAACCTCTTCGAGGGCGATCGTATACGGCTAATCGCATATTACGATAAAAAGTTACTACAAAAGGTAAACGAGAGGTTAATTGCCTTGTCTTTCGCAGAAATTTACAAAACCCTCACCCCTAGCCCTTCTCCCTTTTTGTTCCCTTTTTGGTAAAGGGGGACAAGCACTGGTTTAGCAATATTATGCTGCATAGCGCTCGATAAAACTCTATTCAGTATGTCACCCTGCAAAAAGTTTGTTATTCCACTTATTGGTTGTTTTATCTGACAAGTTGTGTGATTATTTATTTCATACAAGTATTTATCCTGTAATCTACAAGATCTGCAAGATAACGTTTGTTTATACCAACAGCGATGAGTCCGTTAAGATTGTCTGTTTCTAACCGAGATGGAACAGTCAAAATGGGTGACTTTGTTGTTGAATTCCGAGAGGTTATCGGCGATCTCGAAGTCAAATAATAGTTAAGAGATTGTGATATAACATATCATTGGAGCGGAAAATCTTCAAAGATTTTAGTTGAGAGCGAAAGATATTTTGCCGCTCAATTAAGCCTTTATTAAAAATACCTTCTTCTTGGGAGCCAATAAATGGAAAAAAGAACTTATCAATTCAAAAAATCGACACTGCATTTGATTTTTGGTGATATTACAACATCAAAATCCGAAGTAATTGTTAGTTCAGATGACACGGACTTGTCTATGGGGGGTGGAGTTTCTTATGCAATTCTCAATGCCGCTGGAGAAGCTCTTTTAGTCGATGCCGCAAAAAAAGCACCTATCACTGTTGGTGATGTTGCTATTACTACTGCTGGAGCGTTACCATCTCACCATATTTTCCACGTTGCAACGTTGAATCGGCAAAATAGAGAAATACCGTTTTCCGCAGAACTTGCAATAAAAAAATGTCTTTCTATTTTGAAAATTCTTGGTTTGCACTCAATATCTTTCCCTTCACTAGGGACGGGAGCGGCTGGGCATAATCTTAATGAGATTGCCACAAAAATGGCACAAACCATTACCCAGTTTATTAGCGAAAACGATTCAGAAATTGAGGTTTCAATTTATCTTTTTATTGATCGTTTTGGACAAAAGACAAAGATAGACTACATTACATTCTTTGAACAATTTGCTATGCTGATTGGTCTCAGCGTTATTAGCCGACCAGAATCGTTACCCGTTCATACGGAGCAAACAGAAAGAGGAAGTTTTGCCCAACATTTATCAGAATTAACATTAGCTCGGGATAAAATTGAAAAACGACTTATGGATATCCCGACAACAAGTCAAGCCCGCAATGATTTAGAGTCAGAATTGGCAGTAATTAATTCAAAACGGCTTTCTATTCTAAAAGAACTATCCGCATCAGCAAAACCATCCGTAGTAAAATTATTTATATCTTACGCGCATGAAGATAAAATATTTTTTGATGAGTTTAAAGCTCAATTAAAATCCCTAGAGATATCACAAATTGTTCAAGGGTGGCATGATCGTAAGATTCAGCCAGGGACGGAGTGGGAAGGACAAATAGATGAGAATTTGCAGTCAGCAAATGTAATTGTTTTTCTCATTAGTGCGTCTTTCATTAATTCCACATATTGCCATGATATTGAAATGAAGAAATCATTGGAGCGACACAGCAACAACAGTGCATTGGTTATACCAATTCTTGTACGTCCTGTGGGTGCTTGGCAAGATTTGCCATTTGCAAAAATACAAGCTTTACCAAGCGAAGGAAAACCAGTGTCAGTTTGGACTAACCGAGATCTGGCTTGGGCAGATGTTATAGATGGTATTAAATCTGCAATTATTCAATTTAATGCGAAAATTTTATAACTATCCGTTGCGCCTGACAAACCCCAAAGACCCGCCCATTGGGCGAGACTTTTGGGTTTGCAGTGCGATCGCTGATCTTGTAGGTGCGTTAATTAATGCAACGCGCCTTACTTGTTGTAAATGCTAAGTGTAAGACTCTCCAAGCTAGAATAGATGGGTCAAGTCGCAACAAGGTCAAA
>JBAXTW010000250.1:0-4254 GCA_037129985.1 Pseudanabaena sp. ELA645
AATATTACCAATTTCTTCCTTTGGCTCACCTCCCCGAAACACCTATTGAGCCTTATTTTTAATAGTAGTTTCTACAACAACTTCTATTCCAGTTGTAGCCGCCTTATCCAAGTAAGTCGCAAGTTCTGGATGTAGCGAGGCATAATTATTTTTGCCGTCAGATTGATCCTGAGTGACCATAGTCTTGCCATTAGGATCGACTATGGCAATCTCTAATACCGTTGGCAAGGTCGCATAGTTCTGTACCATCCGTTGCAGAATACTTTCATTGCCATATTCAATTAAGCCTTCAGTTGCAAATTCTAAACTACGGGCGATCGACTGAGCGCGTTTTTGTACCTGCTGTTCGAGATCATTCTGCAATAAGCGATAGTTAATCCAAAGCGTTGAGATACCCACAACGACCAGCGACACGCCAAAACCAATTAGAAGTTGTTGAGATAGGCTTTTTTTCATGGCTTCCAATCTTTAATAGCGGCTAGTAATGGTGCAGAATTAATCTCCACATCATCGCGGATAATCCGTCCATGACGTAAATCTTCTCTTAATAGTTTAGCTGATTCTTTGGTGGCTTCTAATAACCGTCCATTGACGGCAAACATTCTTTGATTCATCGCAATGTCTCCTTTTTTTAATCCCGCATAATCGATCGCCACAGCCTCTTTGGTTTGTTTAATTTGTTTGCCAATGGATTCAAACACTTGATCAGGAATAGTTTCTACGGCCTGGATTGCGTCGAACCAGCCCATAATAAATTTAGTAACTGACTCTTGGTTGGACTTCATAGTGTTAGCCCCCGTCACTAGACTATCAATCACTAAACTGTCTACATCTTTTGTAGTAAAAACAACTTTTCCGCCAATTTGTTTGGCTGCTTGACTCAATGATGGTTCCCAAACTACCGATGCATCTAGCTTGCCAGATTTCAAGAGTTCTAATCCTCGCTCATTAGATACATCTTGAATCTCGACATCTTCTGGCTTTAGCTGTTGAGATTTCAATGCTTCGAGCAAAATCAAATGGGTGACAGTACCTAACTTTGTGCCAACCTTTTTACCTTTCAAATCCTTGACCGATTCAATGCCTGCCCTCGCCACAATGCCATCCGAACCTGCGGATATATCAGCCACTAAGACAACTACGGGTTTATCATTATTAGAATCAACTTGCATGACTTCCCAAAGTGGCACAAAGCTCATGTCTTGAGCGCCTCTGATTGTGGCTCGAATATTGTCCTGTTGATTATTAAACCGAATTAATTCAACGTTGACACCTCGTTTTTCAAACAATTTAGCTTCTTTGGCATATAGCGCGATCGAGTAACCCGGCCAGCTATTCATGCCAACGCGCAGGGTTTTCAATTCCTGTGGTTGTGAGCAAGCATTAAATAAGATAGAGATCGCAAAAGTAAGTATAAAGAGTACTTTCCATAATCTCTTATTTATTTGATTTAGATAATTATTGGCTAGCATAGAATCAACTTATAAGGAAACTCGTTTATTGTTTGTGTTATTTTACATTGATCCAGATATGTGTTTACCTATTCTTTATTCTTTTCGGCGTTGTCCCTATGCCATTCGCGCAAGGATGGCGCTCGCCTATGCTGAGATTAGCTATGAACTGCGGGAAGTTTCCCTAAAAAATAAACCAAAAGAAATGCTAAAAATTTCCCCCAAGGGAACTACGCCTGTGATGCAGATCTTTGATGCGTCTCAAGATTTTATGGTGCTAGAGGAGAGTTTGGATATTATGCGCTGGGCGCTGCAACAAAATGATCCGCTACATTGGGGCAATTTATCAGATGAGGATCTAGCGATCGCCGATCAACTTATCACCACAAATGATCGCGAATTTAAGCAAGCACTTGATCGCTACAAATACGCCAATCGATTTCCTGAGCGATCGCCTGTGTTTTATCGTCAACAAGCGGAAGAATTTCTAAAAGTTTTGGAGCGGAAGCTTTGTGATAATAGTCAATCTGTGAATGGTCAATTTTTAATAGGCGATCGGCAAACTTTGGTTGATGTAGCGATTTTCCCCTTTGTGAGGCAGTTTGCTTATGTGGATATTGAGTGGTTTAATTCTAGTTCTTATCTAAATTTACAGCGTTGGCTCAAATGGCATGAAAGCAGTGTGTTATTTGAATTAGTGATGCAAAAATTTCCTGTATGGGAATCAGAATAAAAATATTATAGCTACGGTCTCAGGGCTTAGTTTGGCTCGTTGCGATATATTGATGGAGTCGCCCGTTAGTTAGCTGTCGTTATGCAAAAATGGTTTAATACTGCTGGTCCTTGTAAGCCTGACATTCACTACATGCTATCGGCTACAGAGCGCTTGCCTGAAATCAAACAATTAATTGCTCAAGAAAATTACTTTGTCATTCATGCGCCAAGGCAGGTGGGTAAAACTACAGCAATGCTAGCCCTTGCCCAAGAATTAACTGCTAGTGGTCAGTATACGGCGGTAATGTTGTCTCTGGAAGTGGGGGCGGCTTTCTCTGATGATTTGGGAGCAGCCGAACTGGCTATTTTAGGGGAGTGGAAGCAATCGATACGGTTTCGTTTGCCAAAGGATCTGCAACCTCATAAGTGGTTAGATGCTGAAGCGGGAGCGCGGATTGGTACAAACTTGAGCAACTGGGCTGAACAATCATCCCGTCCATTAGTGGTTTTTTTAGATGAAATTGATGCCTTGAGTAATGAAACTCTAATTTCTGTATTAAGACAAATCCGCTCTGGTTTTCCTAATCGTCCACAGGGATTTCCGCAGTCAGTTGCTTTGGTGGGGATGCGCGATGTGCGGGATTATAAATATGCTTCTGGAGGGAGCGTAGGCGCTTCGCCTGCCGTAGGCACTCGCCTAAATACTTCTAGTCCTTTTAATATCAAAGTCCGTTCTTTCACGTTGAATAACTTTACTCTTGAGGATGTGAGAAAACTCTATCAGCAACATACTGAAGCAACGGGACAGATATTTACGCCTGAAGCTGTTGATTTAGCTTTTCATTTGACGCAGGGTCAGCCTTGGTTAGTGAATGCGATCGCTAAGGAAATTGTGGAATATATTACTAAAGATCCATCTATTCCTATTACTGCTGAGTTAGTGAATCAAGCGAAGGAAATACTGATTAAGAGACAAGATACGCATTTGGATAGTCTTGCTGAGAGATTAAGAGAAGATCGAGTCAGAGCGGTGATTCAGCCTATTCTCGCTGGGCAGGAACTGCCAGATGTACCACAGGATGATATTCGCTACGTTTTAGATTTAGGGCTTTGTACTAGCGAAAATGGTTTGGCGATCGCTAATCCTATTTATCAGGAAGTGCTTCCTAGAGTGCTTTCCTATGTAACTACTGCTTCTATTGGGTATCTTCAACCAATCTGGCTTAGTGAGCATGGTGAATTTTTGCCCGATCGCTTGTTGGAAGCGTTCTTATTATTCTGGCGGCAGCATGGAGAGCCTTTATTTGGAAGTACGCCCTATCCAGAGATTGCGCCGCATATTGTATTGATGGCTTTTCTGCACCGTGTTGTTAATGGTGGTGGTACGTTGGAGAGGGAATATGCCATTGGTTCGGGAAGAATGGATATCTGTTTACGCTATGGCAAGGTAACTTTGGCGATGGAGTTGAAGGTTTGGGCTGATAAAAGACCAGATCCACTTAAGGAAGGTTTGCTACAGTTGGATAAATATTTATCAGGATTAAGTTTGGATACAGGTTGGTTGGTGATTTTTGATCGCCGTTCTGGGTTGCTTCCGTTAAGCGATCGGACTACGACGGAGAATGTCATTAGTCCCGCAGGTCGGGAGATTATTGTGATTCGAGGCTAAAGAGACAATTCTTCTATCTGCGTTTTAAGGTTTAGATCCCCCCTAACCCCCCTTACGAAAGGGGGGAAAAGATCTTCTATCTCTTAATCGCCCCCTAGCCCCCAATTCTGGGGGAACAAGAAAAGAAAACTCTTTCAAAGTCCCCCAGAATTGGGGGATTTAGGGGGCTTAGATAAATCGGAACGTAGACAGTTAGACTTGTGTGTACAGGGTAGCTTATAGCGGTTTTCAGTTGAGAGCAATATAAAAAATGTAGGGGCAATTCATGAATTGCCCCTACATTTTCTATGTCTTTTGTATAGCAGTGATTTGAAAACCGCTATACGAAAGAGGGAAAGATTTTCTATCTCTTCTTCCCCCTTTTTAAGGCAGGGCTGTTTCAAGAAAGGGTAAGTAATCGAGAGAAATAGACAGTAATCA
>JBAXTW010000251.1:0-4109 GCA_037129985.1 Pseudanabaena sp. ELA645
ATGGCACTGGATTGGGTTTGGCTTTAGTCAAAAGACTTGTCGAAATTCATGGAGGAAACGTAGAACTGACTAGTGAAGCGGGAGTCGGTAGTTGCTTTGCGATTAATCTTCCCATTAATATCGGCGACCCAGCGATCGAAGAACAAATCGAAAAACAAACTGGGCAGGACTTATCAGGACAGTCTCAGATCGGTCAAAGCCAAACTGAAGAACTAATTTCACCCTTAATTTTGCTGGCAGAAGATAATGAGGCTAATATTACGACATTCTCCAGTTACCTTGAAGCTAAGGGCTACCGCATCTTATTGGCAACTGATGGACAACAGGCGATCGATTTTGCCAAGGCGGAGCATCCCGACTTGATTTTGATGGATATCCAGATGCCAGTTATGGATGGGATGGAAGCAATTAAACTAATTCGCCTCGATCGCAATTTAGTAGATATTCCAATTATTGCCTTAACTGCACTGGCAATGGAAGGCGATCGCGAGAAATGTCTAGAAGCTGGCGCTAATGAATATTTGACTAAGCCGATTAAGCTAAAAGCATTAGCTGATACAATTCAGAATATTTTAAAAAATAGGAACTAACCTAAATGAATACACTATCAATTTTAGTCGTTGGTGACGAGCCAAATAACTTTGATGTTATCGAATCTCTCTTAGACTCACAGGATTACATACTGCATTATGTCGATAATGGGCAAGAGGCGATCGATCGGCTCGACATGCTCCATCCCGATCTGATTTTGTTAGACGTAATGATGCCAGACATTGATGGCATTGAAGTTTGTCGTCGAATTAAAAACATGCCTCAATGGGAATCCGTACCGATTATTATGGTTACGACTCTCAGTTCCAAGCAAGACCTTTCGCGATGTCTAGAAGCAGGAGCCGATGACTTTATCTCTAAGCCTGTTAACGTTATAGAACTGCGAGCAAGAGTTCGTTCTATGTTGCGAATCAAACAACAATTTGATCGTAACAAGACTCTATCTAACCTGCAAAAAAATACGATCGACTTTTTACAAAATAATCTAGATGGATTATGTGGCAATCTTGCTTCAACCCTGCCACACGAGATAAATACGCCACTGAATGGCATTGTCTCCGTAATCGATCTTCTAATCAGTGAGTATCCCGATATGGATACCGAAGAGTTTCGCGAGTTCTTGTTTATAGCCAAAGAATCCGCGCATAGATTAGAAAAATTAACTAAGAGATTCTTAAAATACTCGGAGTTAGAGATGTTGACAAGCAATCCCCAAATTACGCTAAACAACATCAGCAAAATCTCAACTAAAATCTCAACCAAAATCCTCATAAAGGAGCCGATCACTCGCAAAGCTCAGCAGGAGAATCGTTTAGCCGATCTGAACTTCGAGCTTATAAATACTGAAAACATAGAGATACCTATAAGCGATCACGACTTTCTTCACATTATCGGCGAGTTAACAGACAACGCCTTTAAATTCTCTAAACCTGCTACACCTGTTACAGTAAGCAGTCAATTAAAAGATGGTACATTTCATCTATCGATCAGCGATCGAGGTCGGGGAATGACCGAAGAACAAATTGCTAAGATTGGAACATTTACCCAATTTGAACGGAAGTATTACGAACAACAAGGCATAGGGTTGGGACTACAAATCGTCAAAAAAATTGTCGTATTTTGTGGTGGCAGTTTATCGATTTCCAGCATCTACAAGCAGGGAACAACCGTTCATATTAAATTGCCAATTGTATAAGAAGGAGGCTTTCTAAGAGTAGTGGATTTTTGATAAATCACAGATAGAGAGAGTTGCCCTACCCTGTGATTTGTCACCATTTAAGTAGGTCAGCAAAAGAAACCTGTGAATGCCCAGATCCCCGACTTTTTCTAGGCAAGCAAAGACAATTTGCAAATTTACAAAAAAAGTCGGGGATCTTAATCTTTGCTTTTGAAGTTTTCTTATGCCTAGCTACTTAATGCGATCGCCTCTATCCCAACTTCTCCAACCTCTTCGTGACTGGACTTAGAGGTCTCATGTTACGTGGAAGTCTGTAAAGCCCTCACCCCTAGCCCCTCTCCCAAAAGGGGAGAGGGGAACAAGAAATTAGTCTTACTCCCCCTCTCCCTTAATGGGAGAGGGGGCTGGGGGGTGAGGGTTCCACGTAACATCAGTTCTTAATGTATATTCTTTCGACTTCGGCGATCGGTAGCGGTTTATTGAATAGATAACCCTGTCCGTATTTACAGCCAATCTGTTGTAACCATTTAAGCTGTTCTGCGGTTTCAATACCTTCAGCAATTACATCTAAGCCTAGTTGATTGCTGAGAGAGATAATTGTATCGACCACATGGTAATTTCGACTTTCGGGTTGGATTTGGTTGACAAAGGAGCGATCAATTTTGAGATTGTCTACGGGAAAGCGATGGAGATAGCCAAGCGAAGAGTAACCTGTCCCGAAATCATCAATGCTGATTTGCATGTGGCGCGATCGCAACTCTTCGGTAATGGCGATCGCCGATTCGGCATTGTCCATGATCGCACTTTCGGTAATTTCTAGCTTTAGCATAGTTGGATCTACTTGAGTTTCCGCAAGAATGCGATCGATATCAGCGAGTAAGGTCGGGCAAGAGAACTGTCGCACAGAGAGATTCACGCTCACGGTGATGTCTGTCCAGCCCTGTTGCTGCCAAATCCGCAATTGTTCGCAGGCTTGCTGAAACACCACCATACCCACAGGCACAATTAAGCCTGTAGTTTCCATGGAAGGGATAAATTCGGCGGGCGAAACCATGCCGCGATCGGGATGTTGCCAACGGACTAAGGCTTCAAAACCTGCTAGTTTTTCGGTTGCCAAATCAATGATTGGCTGGTAATAGAGAATAAATTCTTGCTGCTCTAGCCCCCTTTTAAGATCATTTTCTAGGGTCAACCGATTGAGCATAAGCATATGCATTTGCCGATCAAAGACTTGATGACTATCTTTGCCTCGCAATTTTGCTTGATACATGGCTGTATCAGCATCTTGTAAAAGTTCTTCAGGCTGGGAATTGCTATTTTTGCTGAGAGCAATTCCCATACATACGGAGATATAGATCTCGCAATTTGACACTAGAAACGGTGTGGAAAAGCTATTAATAATTTTTTCGCGGAATGCGATAACGTCTGATTCATCCTCAACATTATCGATTAAGAAGCAAAACTCGTCTTCGCCCATTCTTGCGAGTAAATCGCCAAAGCGCAGATGTCGCTGTAAACGATTGGCGATCGCCACTAGTAATTGATTGCCAACCGCATGACCAAAGGAGCCATTGACCAATTTGAACTGATCGCAGTCTAGATAAATCAGGGCTAGGGATGAATTTTCTGCTTGTAAGCGTTCTGTTAGGACTTGCAGCAATAAAACCCGACTTGGTAATTTTGTGAGCGTATCCTCTAAGAGCATACTTTGTAATTGAGAGGTGCGTTGCTGCACCATGGATTCTAACTTAGCGTTGAAGTTGGCTAATTGCTTATATTGATCGTAGATCCGCAGCATCGATCGCACTCTAGCGATCATCTCTAATCGGCTAACGGGTTTACTAATAAAGTCATCGGCTCCAGCTTCTAGACATTTTGCTAAATCTTGTTTTGATGTTAGAGCAGTCACCATGATAATTGGTACGGCACTCCATTTAGGCATCATCTTAATTCTCTTACAGACCTCAATGCCATCCATTTCGGGCATCATGACATCTAGCAAGATCAAATCAGGCTGACAGGTTTCTAGAGACGCGATCGCTGTTTTGCCACTAGCCGCATAATGTAATTGATAATCTTGAGTTTGTTGATCTGATTCTTCATCAGAGCATAGAAATATCTCAATTACGTCAAAATTATTTGGTTCGTCGTCAACAACTAAAATAGATGGCTTATTCATGGTTTATGGTTGCTTATGTTTGCTGTTTAAGTAACTAGGCGAAATTAAATATAAAACCAGAACTGAAACCTGTGGCGCACGCGCAGCGTGCGCCACAGGTTTTAGGGTTTTATATTTAATTAAGCCCACTTACTTAGTAAGGTAATTTGGGAGCATGTCACCTTTGCGGTGAGTATAAATACTCAAATAAGTTGAATTGGT